>NZ_SADP02000357.1:0-384 GCF_004010375.2 Mesorhizobium sp. M2E.F.Ca.ET.209.01.1.1
GGCGGCATAGCGGCGGCAGACGCCGGCCAGTTCCAGTGCGATCGTTTCGTCCTTCCCGAACCGCCTGTCGCTCCACATGATGTGCGGCGCCGAAGCGTTCTCACCGCCCAGGATCGTTGGCGGCAGCGCTGTGATGTCGCCGGCGAAATCCGGACTGCCTCCGATCTGCGCCGCCTGGATTTCGGCGATCGCGTCGCATTCGCGCACACCCGGCGCGATGACGTCGTAGGCGCGCGCGACCGCCGCTTGCGCCAGCATCGACGCCTTGCGCAGATAGTCAATTTCCGGCGCCGACTTCACCGCGCGGATCCAGTTCACGAGCAGATCGGCATCGTGCCATTTCGCGTTGGGCAGTCCGGCGACGAGCCGCGCATGCGCCTTCGG
>NZ_SADP02000358.1:0-384 GCF_004010375.2 Mesorhizobium sp. M2E.F.Ca.ET.209.01.1.1
CGGCGTCGGTGAGAATTGTCATCCGGCTCATGCGGCGCGCTCCGTTGCTGTGGCCGCCTCGCCGCAGACAATGCGCCGATGCAAAGCCATGTCGATGTTGCGGCCAGAGAGGATGAGGACAGTTGGGCCATTCGTCGAGGCCTTAGCCGCAAGCAGCGCGCCGATGCCGACTGCGCCCGCGCCTTCGACGATCTCGCGCTCTTCCTCGTAGGCATGGCGGATGCCGGCCGCGATCTCGTCCTCGGCAAGCAGGATGACGTCGTCGAGCAGGTCCCGGCACATGCCGAAGGTCAGCCGGTTATCGAGGCCGATGCCGCCGCCAAGCGAGTCCGCCAGCGTCGGCAGTTCCTCGACCTGCACCGGCCTGCCGGCATCGAGGCTGGC
>NZ_SADP02000359.1:0-384 GCF_004010375.2 Mesorhizobium sp. M2E.F.Ca.ET.209.01.1.1
AAGAAGGATGCCCTGTTTCACCTTGTGCTGCAGTCGCAAATGCCGATCGCCGAGCAGATCGACATCCACCACCTGGATGTCCGGTCGGTTCGCGCCGACGTCGTAGTTGTGAGCGAGCGCGGCGCGTATCTTTTCATAGCCGCGCTCGTTGTGGATCGAGGCGACCTCACAATGTGGCTGGTCGGCAGCGTCGCCGAGCACAAAAAACCGCCATTTCCGGATCAAGGCCGGGCTGAGGTACTGGCGGATAAAGGACTCGTCGCGGTGGTCTGCCCAGGCGTCGAGGAGGACCTCGCGCCAGTTGCCGTGGCCGGCGATGTCGGGAAACCAGTCTCGATCCTCGGCCGTCGGCTTGGTCGAAATGCGCCTGATGTCCTGCATCAT
>NZ_SADP02000360.1:0-383 GCF_004010375.2 Mesorhizobium sp. M2E.F.Ca.ET.209.01.1.1
CTGTACTCACGCCTCTCCATCAAACCTGGAAGAGAGGCTATGCCATGAGTTTCTATGTTGTTGTCGGAGCCGGCCCGGTCGGTCGCGAAACCGCTCGCCTTCTTGGCGAGGAAGGACATGACGTCGTTCTCACCAGCCGAAGCGTCGGTTCGAACGGATTGCGGAATGTGCGGGCCGTACAAGCCGACGCCACCGATGCCTCGGACCTCGCGCGTGTCTGCCAAGGCGCCGATGCCATCTTCATGTGTGCCATGGCCACCTATCACAGGTGGCCGACCGACTTCTTCCCCATCATCGACGGTACCGTGCGCGCGGCCGAAACGGTGCGCGCCAAGCTCATCGTACTGGGAAACCTGTATGGCTATGGGGAAAATGCCGACAGC
>NZ_SADP02000361.1:0-383 GCF_004010375.2 Mesorhizobium sp. M2E.F.Ca.ET.209.01.1.1
CTGTCACGGGCGGAACCGGCCCGGTAAACCGCGACACCTGAACCAGTGTCGAATTGCAGGTCGGCGACTGCGCGAGACGCGACGTGCCGCGATCGGGTGTCAGCACATTTGGATTGCCGTGCTTTTCGAGGCCTTCCGGCTCGCCTGGGCGGGCCGGATCGAACCAGGCCCCGGTCGGCAGTTGCACGACGCCGGGGATCAGACTGTCGGTCACCACGGCGCCGGCAAGGCATGATCCGCGCTCGTTGAAGACCAGGACCACCATACCGTCCGCGATGCCGCGCGCCACGGCGTCCTCGCGGTTGATCAGCAGCGGCGCGCGGTCCGCGACCTTGCTCGCCCGGCTGACCGAGCCGTGATCGTACTGGCTGTGCAGCTTGTCC
>NZ_SADP02000362.1:0-383 GCF_004010375.2 Mesorhizobium sp. M2E.F.Ca.ET.209.01.1.1
GCGCGGCGCCGTCGAGATGCGGCTGTGGCGCACCACGTCCTCGCCATTGGCGCCGGAGATGAATTTGGTCGCGACCGCCGTGCCGGGGTAGTCGGAATCGAAACACGCCACCAGGCGCGCGCGCTCGGGGGAAGGGCTGACGAAATAGAGGCCGAAGGCCGAGGCGTTGATATCGACGGCGATCCAGCGGCAGCGGCGCACCGCGTCCGGGATTGTCACCGCATGATGCGTCTCCGAGCCGAGCGAGAAGGCGCCGAACGGATTGCGTTGATCGTTGAAAAGGGCGGCCGCCGCCTCTCTGACCTCTGCGCGCCTCAAATGATGCCGCTCCTGATCGCCGTCGCGATCGCCATCGCGCGGTTCGAGGCCGCGAACTTCTGGAT
>NZ_SADP02000363.1:0-382 GCF_004010375.2 Mesorhizobium sp. M2E.F.Ca.ET.209.01.1.1
CCGCCGGCGCGCACGGTCCGAAGCCCGCGCCGCACAGGGGCGAAACACGCCGGGCGTGGCCCGGCGCCAGCGCTCAGGCGACCGGGGCGGGACGGCTACGCAGCAGGCGCACCAGCGCCCACACCAGCAGCACCACGCCGATGGCCTCGACCATGGCCAGTGCGAAATGCAGCACGCCGAGGATGGCACCCATGCCCGACACGGCGCCGAAATTACCACTGCTGACCAGCCACATCGGCAGCATGCCCGCCGCCAGGCCGCCCAGGCTGGACAGCAGCAACAGCAGCAGGCCGACCAGGGCACCGGTGCGGGTGGCATCGCGCGGCGCGCCGACCACCCAGACCAGGCCGATGCACAGCGCGATCAGCACCGGCAGGCGCAC
>NZ_SADP02000364.1:0-382 GCF_004010375.2 Mesorhizobium sp. M2E.F.Ca.ET.209.01.1.1
AAGACGCGAGCCATATCCGCCTCGAGCAGTGAGCTGGCCGCAAGCAGCAGAAATCCCGCGCCAGCCATCGCCAGCGCCGCTCCGAGCGGAACCCTGGCGCCCTGGAGCCACAACCGCCCCACGGCAGCTCCGGCCGCGAACTCGAGCACGACAGGATCGGTGAAGGCACGTGCATATCCCGCCGCGAAAGCGAAATGCAGCGCGACGATCGTCACAAGCGCTCCCACGAGAACGCCAAACCGCCAGCGCTCCCCGAGGAACAGAGCCAGGGTGAAAAGCAGATAGAACATCATTTCATAGCAGAGCGTCCACCCCTGTAGGACAACCGGATGCAGCGCGTTCTCCTGCAGCACCGGCACGAAGAACAGCGAACCGACGAAAT
>NZ_SADP02000365.1:0-382 GCF_004010375.2 Mesorhizobium sp. M2E.F.Ca.ET.209.01.1.1
GCAGCCGCTCGGCGAGATCGCCCACCGCCACCGGTCCGCCGTTTGGAAAGCCCTTGATCGCCAGCAGCGCCTGGTGCTGGCGCGGCGTGAGGCCCGCCTCGTTGGCCTGGATTTGGCTGAATTCGAGAAAGCGACGGATCAAATAACGGAATTGCGACAGCCGCTGGTAGTCGGCCTGGCTGATGGCGGGACGTGATTTCGGCGGCGTCATTTCCGACTTATGGTCCTTTCCCGCGAAAGCTCAACAGGTTGTTGTCGTGGTCCCTGCCCAAAATGACGCGGAGCAGGGCGCGAAAACGGCTTGAAGAGTTATATCGTATTACGATATGAGGCCAGCTGAAACCGGACGGTCTTCGCGCCGCCAGAAAGTTCAGGCTCCCAC
>NZ_SADP02000366.1:0-382 GCF_004010375.2 Mesorhizobium sp. M2E.F.Ca.ET.209.01.1.1
GGTTCGGTCACCCAGCCGATCAAGAAGGGCGAGCTCATCACCTATGCCAATGCGGCGCCCGCGCCGGGCTCGAAGATCGCCGAGCTGCGCGCCCGCCAGGACAAGCTCGTCTACGGCACCGTGGAGGCGTGATCATGGCCACAGCCCGCAAATCCGTCGTCGACAGCCGCGCCAACCTGCCTTTCGTCTACCGCCAGTACAGCCCGGAACAACTCCGGGGAGAGCTCCACAAGATGTATCTCATCCGCCGCTTCGAAGAGGGCGCGGAAGAGTGCTACATGCGCGGCCTCATCCACGGCACCATGCATCTGTCGATCGGCCAGGAAGCGAGCGCCATGGGCATCTGCATGCCGCTCGCCGAGGATGACCAGATCACCTCGAC
>NZ_SADP02000036.1:0-36469 GCF_004010375.2 Mesorhizobium sp. M2E.F.Ca.ET.209.01.1.1
TCTCGACGCAGCGGCGTTAGACGGGCATTCTTGTGGATGTTCATTCGGTCCTCCGGGAATCACTGAAGCTTCGACAACCTCAGCTTTCTCGGTCGGGGCCGAATGGACAACCTCCTGAAAGCTCACAGCTAGACTGTTTCAGGGAGCTCAACTGAAAGTCGACGGAACTGACATTACTTGCGCCGCCCAAATTGTCCATCAATCGAAATGGAACCAAATTGGGAGGGGACAATGATGGCCGGTAAAGTGGTAAAAAGGCTGGGCATTCCTTCGGTGGCTCTCCTGCTGATGGCTTCGGTTGCGCCGGCGCATGCCGAATCCTATTCCAACCTGCAGAGCAGCGGCTACAAGACCAGCAAGCTGACGCGTGGCGCGTCGGGTTCGCTGGGCTGGTACGTTTCCAACGGCGAGAAGAAGTTCTTCTGCCGGATGCGGGCCACGAATGCCTATGTCGGCAAGACGGGCATGGTTGGCTTCACCTCGTCGGGCAAGCAGCTTTCCTTAGACCGAAAAGTCTATGAGCAGTATGCGGGGGGATTTGATCCCTCCATGCCGCAGCTTGCCGACCTGAAGGCCGGCAGGCTCAATGCACGCAGTGTCGGCTACTGCGTTCCGGCGAAATAGGCGCGTCCCGGCTCGAAGCGCGTCGCGATCCTTCGGATTCGCTCCATGCGCGTTAGGCCGTCGATTTTACGCATGTCCTTTCGGGAGACATGCTTTAGTTTTTGATCAGCGCATTGACCAGCCGGTCGACATGGCCGCCGTCGCGGTGCTCGCGCGCGTCGAATGCGTTCTGTTTCGCCTCATATTGCGCGTAGACGGCGTCGATCCGGCGCCTGGCCTCGCGATGGGTGGCGGTGCAGAACCAATTGTCGGCAAGCTTCAGGCCGGCAATGGACTTTGCGGTGGCGCGCATCATGGCCTCGGCAATGCGACCGTGGTGATGCTCGTGGGCATGAACGCCGGCAAGGAAGCGCCGCCAGCGCCGCTCGAGCTTGGGCGTTGGCGGCGAGGCCAGGCGAGGAAAATTGTAGGTGAGCTCCATCGTTCCGTCGGCGCCTCGCAACCTGCAGACCCCGGCATCGCGATCCACGTCGAGGTTCCAGTTCACCACATAGCTGGTGTCGGCGATGGCGCGGGTCATGAAGCCGTGCTTGGGACCCTTGCTGTTCATCGCTTCGACCAAGGCAGCGCCGGTCGCGCCGGCGATGTCATAGTTGCGCGTCGTGACCAGCACCTTGGTGCCGGCGATGGCCTCTGGGACGGCGCCGTACAGGCCGCCGAGCGTGATGAGGAATGTAAGAACCGCCAGGCGCATGGCCCATTCGCTCCCTATCCGTAGAGAAGGAACTATAAGCCGCTTGCAATTTCAAGCATGAGCAACCGGCCAGCCCGAACCAGCAAACGGTTGTCGGTCGATGGAGCGGCTCACATGCCCTGGTAGACCGGGCCTTCGCCGGCTTTGTTGGAGCGGCGGTCGAGACGGCCCGATCGGAGCGGCTCACATGCCCTGGTAGACCGGGCCTTCGCCGCCTTGTGGCGGCACCCAGTTGATGTTCTGGTTCGGATCCTTGATGTCGCAGGTCTTGCAGTGCACACAGTTCTGCGCGTTGATGACGAAGCGCACGTCCTTGGCCGACGGATCGGCGGCGGCGTTGCCGTCCTTGTCCACCCATTCATAGACGCCGGCCGGGCAGTAGCGGGTCGAGGGACCGGCGAACACGTCGTGCTCGGAGCGCTGCTGCAGCGCCATGTCGCCGACGATCAGGTGCACCGGCTCGTTTTCCTCGTGATTGGTGTTGGACAGGAACACCGAGGAGAGGCGGTCGAAGGTCAACACGCCGTCCGGCTTGGGATAGGCGATCTTCTGATGCGTCGCCGCTGGTTCGAGCGTCGCATAGTCGGCCTTGCCGTGCTTCAACGTGCCGAAGGGCGAGAAGCCGAACAGCGTGTTCAGCCACATGTCGAGGCCGCCGATGCCGACGCCGACGATGGTGCCGAAGCGCGACCACAGCGGCTTGACGTTGCGCACCTTCTTCAGGTCCTTGCCGATGTCGCTGCCACGCCAGGCTTCTTCGTAGGACACAAGCTCGTCATTGGCGCGGCCGCCAGCGATCGCCTCGGCCACATGCTCGGCCGCCAGCATGCCGGACAGCACCGCATTGTGCGACCCCTTGATGCGCGGAACGTTGACGAAGCCGGCCGCGCAGCCCATCAGCACGCCGCCCGGGAAAGACAGCTTCGGCACGGACTGCCAGCCGCCCTCGGTGATGGCGCGCGCGCCGTAACCGATGCGCTTGGCCCCCGCGAAGGTGCCGGCGATCGCCGGATGCGTCTTGAAGCGCTGGAACTCCTCGAAGGGCGAGAGCCAGGGGTTCTTGTAATTCAGGTGGACGACGAAGCCGACCGCCACCTGGTTGTCTTCCAGATGATAGAGGAAGGAGCCGCCGCCGGTCTTCATGTCGAGCGGCCAGCCGAAGGAGTGCTGCACCAGACCCGGCTTGTGGTTCTCCGGCTTGACCTGCCAGAGTTCCTTGAGGCCGATGCCGAACTTGCCCGGCTCGCGGCCATCGGCAAGCTGATATTTGGCGATAAGCTGCTTGGCCAAGGAGCCGCGCGCGCCCTCGCCGATCAGCACATATTTGCCCATCAGCGCCATGCCGGGCGCGTAGGCCGGGCCATGCGTGCCGTCCTTCTCGACGCCCATGTCGCCGGTGATCACGCCGGTGACGGAACCGGCGTCGTTATAGACCAGGCTTGCCGCGGCGAAGCCCGGATAGATCTCGACACCCAGCGCCTCGGCCTTGGTCGCCAGCCAGCGGCAGACATTGCCGAGCGAGACGATGTAATTGCCGTGATTGTTCATCAGCGGCGGCATCAGGAAATTGGGCAGACGGAAGGAGCCGGCCGGGCCGAGCACCAGGAAATGATCATCGGTCACCGGCGTCTTGAAGGGATGATCGCTTTCTTCGCGCCAGCCGGGCAGCAGCCGGTCGATGCCGATCGGATCGACGACCGCGCCGGACAGGATGTGCGCGCCGACCTCGCCGCCCTTCTCCAGCACAACGACGGAGAGTTCCGGGTTGAGCTGCTTCAAGCGGATCGCCGCGGCAAGGCCGGCGGGACCGGCGCCGACGATCACCACGTCGAATTCCATGCTTTCGCGTTCGATATCGCTCATCGACCCCTCTATGGCTTGCCGCATTCTCGCATTGTGCTGGCTCACGCGCTGCATAGCGCATCAATTCGCGACGCGAAACCGGCGCTGACGTGACAACGCCGATTTCGACAAAAAGTCGCGGTTTTCCCACGAAACGGCAGCAGCACAGGCCATGGCCAAGCATAGGCCAGACCCGGCATGTTGGCAGGCCAGGCGGCGCCTGCATGTTTTTAATTGTTCGGCGGCTTGGTTATCGGCAATACTTCGCGCCATGCGCAGTCCAGAGCCCTCCGGCTTTCCATCAAAGCGCTTACTCTTCACGCCAGGCCTGGCCTGGCGCGCGGTTCTTCCGCTCCTCTTTTTGAGCCTGCCAGCTGAGGCCGATCCGGTGAAGGTCTGGCCCACCGGCGCCTATTCCTTCTCCGACGAGTTGGGCGGCTTCCGCATCACCGGCGTGTCCGGCATCGGCACCAAGGAAGACCCACTGGTCATCAGGGAGGAGCTGAACACGGCGACGCCGGTGACGCTGACCATCCGCGCGACCAAGCCGATCGAGCCCTTCGGCAAAGCCGGCCAAGTCGCCAACGGCGTGATGTATATGCGCATCGACGTGCTCAACAACAGCGCGCTCCCCTGGGTAGAGTTCCAGTTCGAGCTGCAGGAGATCCTCGACCAGCCGAGCGTGTTCGGCGATGGGCTGTCCTTCGACCAGCGCAACAAGACGCCCGACAACATCATCTCCAGCAATTTCACCGATTTCGAGCGTAAGTTCGAACCCTATGACCAGTTGCTGTTCAAAAACGGCAAGGTCGATCCGCTGAAGTCAGCAACTTTCGATTTCCTGATCACCGACTACACGCCGCGCTGGACGTTCTACATCGTGCAGGATCCGCGCATACCGACCGGGTGAAGCACATCGATATTCAGGTGAGGCCGGCCTGCAAATGGCGGCTTCCTGCGCTTCCGGTGCTCACGTACGAAAAGTACGCTCCGCTCCGGTTCTCGGAAACCACCATTTTCGACTCGGCCTGACCTGAATCTCGACATGCTTCAATAGGGCGAACGCGGCTCCAACCTTGCAAATCGGCGCCGCGCGGACAATGGTGGCGCCATGACTGCCGCCTCCCCCAGCACACCTGCCGAGATCGCCGAGCTGCTCGCCTTCTATGCCAGCGCCGGCGTCGACGACGCGCTCGAAGACGCGCCTATCAACCGGTTTGCCGAACCAGCGGCAATGCCAGTTGGACGCGGGCCGGCCGAACGCAGGCCTGCCGAGCGCGCGCCAGCCGCGCCGCGCCGCGAAGCCGCGCCCGAGAGCCGGACGGCACCCGAGCAGGCTCCGGAACGCGTTGAGAACCCACCAGCGCCCTTATCCGGCCTCGACGCCAGCAATATTCCGGATGCACCCGCGCGGGCGCCGGCGGTAGTCGCCGTTCCCGACGAGGCACAGGCGGCCGCGGCGCGCCAGCTCGCGGCAAGCGCTTCGACGCTCGATGAACTGCGCCAACGCATGGCCGCCTTCGACGGCTGCAATCTCAAATTCACCGCCAAGAACCTGGTCTTCGCCGACGGCAACCCCAACGCCGACCTGATGCTGGTCGGCGAGGCGCCGGGCCGCGACGAGGACCTTGAGGGCCTGCCCTTTGTCGGCCGCTCCGGCCGGCTGCTCGACCGCATGCTGGCGGCGATCGGCCTTGACCGGACCTCGGCCTATATCGCCAACGTCATCCCCTGGCGGCCGCCGGGCAACCGCACGCCCACGCCGCACGAGACCGAAATCTGCCGTCCGTTCATCGAAAGGCAGATCGAGCTGGTCAATCCAAAAGTGCTGGTCAATCTCGGCGGCCCGTCGGCCAAGACGCTGCTCAACACGACCGAAGGCATTCTGCGCCTGCGCGGCAACTGGCGGGTGCACACGACCGCTTCCGGGATAGCCATCCCGGCGATGCCGACGCTGCACCCGGCCTATCTGTTGCGGACGCCAGCGCACAAGAAGCTGGCGTGGCGGGATTTTCTCGAGGTGAAGGCGAAGTTGCGGGCGCTGGCGGCTAGCTGACCTCCCCCCTTGGGGGGGAGATGCCTGGCAAGGCAGAGGGGGGCGCTGTCCCGCCAGCCTGTCAACATTGGGCCGGTACGCCAGCCGAGAATTTTAAGATTTCAGAAGCTGGGGTTCCTTCGCGCCCCCCGCTGTCCTGCCGGACATCTCCCCCACAAGGGGGGAGATTGGCTGCTGCTGCGCCTTCGCCAATTACCTCGAACGTAATTGAAATCCCTCCCTGCCCAGCCTAGTCCTGCTCCTCATGACCGCATCCGAACCCTCCGCCGGCAGCCTGATCCGCGAATGGCGCACGCGGCGGCGCATGAGCCAGCTCGATCTCGCCATGGAGGCCGATATCTCGCAGCGGCATCTTTCCTTCGTCGAGAGCGGCCGTGCCCAGCCTTCGCGCGAGATGGTGCTGCATCTGGCCGAGCAGTTGTCGATCCCGCTGCGTCAACGCAACCAGCTGCTGCTCGCCGCGGGCTTCGCGCCGAGCTTCAGCGAGAGATCGCTCAGTGACGCAATGCTGGCGCCAGCGATGGCCGCTGTCGAGACCGTGCTTAAGGGCCATGAGCCCTTTCCGGCGCTGGCGGTGGACCGGCACTGGAACCTGGTTTCGGCAAACACCGCGATCGCCCCGTTCCTCGCCGATATTTCCGAACAGTCGCTGCTCAAATCGCCGGTCAATGTGCTGCGGCTCAGCCTCCATCCCGGTGGCGTCGCGCCGCGCATCGTCAACCTGGCCGAGTGGCGCGCGCATCTGCTGGAGCGCCTGAAGCACCAGAACGATGCCACCGGCGATCCCGTGCTGATCGAACTGGAGCGTGAATTGCGCGCCTACCCGTCCGGCCTGAAGAACAGCCGCCCCGCGCCGGTCGAACCGAGCGGCATCGTCCATCCGCTCAGGCTGGCGCATGGCGATCAGGTGCTTTCCTTCATCAGCACCATCACCGTGTTCGGCACGCCGCTGGACGTCACGCTGTCGGAGCTGGCGATCGAATCCTTTTTCCCGGCCGATGAGCAGACCCGGACCGTGTTGGTGCGGCTGGCGAAGGAGCGTATGGCGGCTTCGTAGCTCACCCCTGCGGTGGCGTCGCCGTCCTGGTACGCGTGCGTTCCAGACCGAGTTGCCGCTCGCGCCAAATGATGAAGATGCCGGCGGCGACCACGATCACGCCGCCGATCAGCGTGTTGAGCGAGGTCACGTCGCCGAAGACGAAATAGCCGACGACGACGCCGAGGATCATCGAGGTGTATTCGAACGGCGCCACAACGGAAGCCTCGGCATGGCGATAGGCCGCGGTCATCAGGATCTGGCCAAGCCCGCCGCAGAAGCCGGCGAAAACGAGCAGTGCCGCCTGCAGCGGCGTCAGCGCCTGCCAGCCGAAAGGCAACGTGAAAAGCGACAGCACCGAAGCCGTCGAGGAGAACCATAGAACGATGGTTGCCGTCTTCTCCGTCTGCACGAGATTGCGCACCAGGAGCATGGCGACCGCCGAAATTGCAGCGGCGATCAGCGCGGCCATGACGCCAAGCACCTCCTGGTCGTCCAGGCCCTGATCGGAATTGAGCAGCGTCAGTTCGGGCCAGGAGATGACCAGCACGCCGGCAAGACCAACGACGACCGCGCTCCAGCGATAGACGCGGATCGTCTCGCCGAGGAAGATCGAGGAGAACACGACGACCAGCAGCGGCTGGGCATAGTTCAGCGTGATCGCCTCAGGCAACGGCAATCTGGTCAGCGCGAAGAAGCCAAGCCCCATGGCGCCGACACCGACCAGGCCGCGCGCGATGTGGTTGAACGGCCGCCTGGTCGTGAAGGCGGTGGCCAGTTCGCCCTTGAAGGCCAGGAAGGCGATGATCGGGAAGATGGCAAAGAAGGAGCGGAAGAACACGATCTGCCCGGCGGGCACGTCGCCGGCGGCCTTGATGCAGGTCTGCATGCCGACGAAAACCGTCACCGAGACGATCTTCAGTGTGATGCCGCGCAGCGTGCTGTGGCCGACGGCATGATCGACGGTCATCTTGCCTCATCAGAATGGTCGGAAAACGAAGCCGCCAAATAGCCTAAGAGCAATTCCAGGAAAAGTGTGAAACCGGAAATTGCGAAAACACACCCTATCCCGCGGTTTTGTCGCGTGGCGGTTTCGTGTAAAGAGCGCGCACCTCAAAATTCCTGGACCAGC
The DNA here is from genome assembly GCF_004010375.2 of Mesorhizobium sp. M2E.F.Ca.ET.209.01.1.1. NCBI lineage: Bacteria > Pseudomonadati > Pseudomonadota > Alphaproteobacteria > Hyphomicrobiales > Phyllobacteriaceae > Mesorhizobium > Mesorhizobium sp. M2E.F.Ca.ET.209.01.1.1. The sequence continues at coordinate 7,385 of NZ_SADP02000036.1, forward strand.
CACGCTTGGCTCCCGACCGAAATCGACAGGAAAAGCCCAAGGAATGCGCACCGATACAGGCCATGTCTTCAAGCTCGAAGACTATCGCCCCAGCGACTATCTCATCCCTGCGACCAGCCTCGACTTCCGCCTGTCGCCGGACGCAACCCACGTCACCGCGCTGCTCATCATCGAACGGCGCGAAGGTGTCGTCGCCTCGGCGCCGCTGGTGCTCGACGGCGACGGGCTGACGTTGCTTGGCGTTGCCATCGACGGGCACACGCTCGCGGCCGGCGACTATGAGGCGACGCCGGACCGGCTGACGATCCTGAAGCCGCCGGCAGCACAGCGCTTCGAGCTTCGCCTGGAGACGGAGATCGCGCCTTCGCGCAACGAGGCGCTGATGGGCCTCTATCGCTCCAGCAACGTCTATTGCACGCAATGCGAGGCCGAAGGCTTTCGCCGCATCACCTATTTCCTCGACCGTCCCGATATCCTGTCGGTCTACACGGTGCGCATCGAAGCCCCGCATAACGAGGCGCCGCTCTTGCTTTCCAACGGCAATCCCGTCGAACGCGGCGCGCTCGCCAATGGCCGGCACTACGCGGTCTGGCACGACCCTTTCCCCAAACCCTCCTACCTTTTCGCGCTGGTGGCGGGCGCGCTCGGCAAGGTGGCGGGCAGCTTCACCACGATGTCGGGCCGCAAGGTCGAGCTCGGCATCTATGTCGAGCCTGGCAAGGAGCGGCTTGCCGGCTATGCGATGGACGCGCTGAAGCGCTCGATGAAATGGGACGAGGAAGCCTTCGGCCGCGAATACGATCTCGACGTCTTCAACATCGTCGCCGTCTCCGACTTCAACATGGGCGCGATGGAGAACAAGGGCCTCAACGTCTTCAACGACAAATATGTGCTGGCCGACGAGGAGACCGCGACGGACGCCGACTTCGCCAATATCGAGGCGATCATCGCGCATGAGTATTTCCACAATTGGACCGGCAACAGAATCACTTGCCGCGACTGGTTCCAGCTCTGCCTGAAGGAAGGTCTGACGGTCTACCGCGACCACGAATTCTCCGCCGACCAGCGCTCGCGGGCGGTGAAGCGCATCGCAGAAGTGCGCACGCTGCGCGCGCACCAGTTCCCGGAAGACCAGGGGCCGCTGGCGCATCCGGTCAGGCCGCGCCGCTACCGCGAGATCAATAACTTCTACACGGCGACCGTCTACGAGAAGGGTTCGGAAGTGGTGCGCATGATTCGCACCATCCTCGGGCCGGAGACCTTCCGTGCCGGCATGGATCTCTATTTCGAGCGGCACGACGGCCAGGCCGCGACGGTCGAGGACTTTTTGAAAGTCTTCGAGGACGTGTCGGGACGGGACCTGGCGCAATTCGCGCTCTGGTACCATCAGGCCGGCACGCCGAACCTGACGGTGAGCTCCACGCACAATGCGGCGGCCATGGAGTTCACGCTCGAGATCGAGCAGTCGGTGCCGCCAACGCCGTCGGAAAGCCGCAAGCGGCTGATGCATATTCCCCTTGCCTTCGGACTTGTCGGTGCCGACGGCAAGCCTGTCACCTGGGACGCCGTCGAGGGCGCGACGGTGGATGACGGCGTCATCCATATCCGCAAGCGCCGGCACATGGTGCGCTTTTCCGGCGTTTCGGAACGGCCCTCGGTGTCGCTCAACCGCGGCTTCTCGGCGCCGGTCACGCTTTCGGTGCAGCAGAAACCGGAAGACCAGTTCTTCCTCGCGGCGCATGACAGCGACCCCTTCTCGCGCTGGCAGGCGTTCAACACGCTTTTGACCGACGCGCTGATCGCCGCCTTCCGGCAAGTGCTCGGTGGCAAGGAGCCGGTCTTCGCGGCACGGCTGGCCGAGCTTGCCGGCAGGATCGCCGGCGACGAGGCGCTGGAGCCGGCCTACCGCGCGCTGGCGCTCACGCTTCCCGGCGAAGCCGACATTGCCCGCGACATCGGCAAGGGCATCGACCCCGACGCCATCTTCGCCGCGCGCGAGGCGCTGGCGCGGACGATCGCCGAGGCAAACCGCGAGGCCTTCCTGGCGCTCTACGGCAGCCTTGCCGACAAGGGTCCGTTCAGCCCCGACGCGGCGAGCGCCGGGCGCAGGGCGCTACGCAACACCTTGCTCGACTATCTTTCGCTGCTGCCGGACGGCGCGGGCCTCGCCGCGCGGCACTTCAACGCCGCCACCAACATGACCGACCGCGCGGCGGCGCTTGCCGTGCTGGCGCATCGTCATTCCGGCACGGCCGAGGCCGAAGAGGCGCTGGCAGCCTTCGAGGCCCGCTATCGCGGCGACGCGCTGGTGCTCGACAAATGGTTCCAGATCCAGGCCGGCGTGCCCGGCGCGCGGACCGTCGACAAGGTGCGCGACCTCATGCGGCATCCAGCCTTCTCGATCGCCAACCCGAACCGGGTGCGTTCGCTGATCGGCACCTTCTCCAGCGCCAACCAGACCGGCTTCCACCGCGCCGACGGCGAAGGCTATCGCCTGTTCGCCGAGACGGTGCTGGAGGTCGAGAAGCGCAATCCGCAAGTGGCGGCGCGGCTGGCGACTGCGCTGAGGTCATGGCGCTCGCTGGAGACCGGACGACAGGCCAAGGCCAAGCAGGCGCTGCTCGACATGGCTAAGGTCGAGAACCTGTCGGCGGATTTGCGGGACATTGTGGAGCGCACGCTGGCGTAGCGCCAGCTTCCCTTCTCCCCTTGCGGGAGAAGGGAAGGCGAAACGACAAATTTCAATCAACTTTTAATCTTTTTCGCCCGCGCCTCTGGACAAGGCGAATCGGCTTTGATTCTTTAATGGCGATTCGGGCGTGCGGCGTATCCGGGTCATCCAGTATAGGGCAGATCGGGGAGTGCCATTTATGGCCAAGGCGGACGCGTGGGGCGCGCCCGGAGGGAAGGCTTTTGCCCGTCGCAAGGCAAGGAGCGATGGACTTGCCGGCAATACGCGCCTGATCGCCGAACCCACCTATCAGCGGCTCTTGGCCGCCGAGCCGTTTCTGCGCCGGTCGATCCCGGCGCTGATCGTTATTTTCCTCATCGTCATCGCGGCGCTGCGCTTCCTGTCGCTGATGAACGAACATGACCAGATCGAGCGCGACGCCAGGGCAGTGCTGGCGCTGGCCGCCGGCCAGATGGCGCAAGCGATCACGGCAGACCCCAACGCCGCGGGCGCCAACGCCATCAGCCTGCTGGAAAGCACCAGCCGGCAGGGCGCCATGAGCCGCGCCCATGTGCTCGCGATCACCGATGCCAACTTCAAGGTCATCGCCGTCTCGCCGCTGTCGACGGGCTGGCAGGGCCGCACGCTGGACAGTGTGGTGTTGGGCGGCCAGCCGTTGTTCATGTTCGGCGACCGTGCCGGCGTGATGGATGTCTCGATCGCCGGACAGGACTGGTTCGCCGCCGTCAGCCTCAGCGGCGATCGCAAGCACGCGGCCGCCGTGCTGGTGCCGCAGGAAGCGGTGTTCGACAATTGGCGCAAGTCGATGTCGCTCAACGTCACGCTGTTCGTGCTGACAGCGGGCGTGCTGATCGTCATCCTCTACGCCTATTTCGGCCAGGCGGCGCGCGCCCAGGCGGCGGACCGCATCTACCTGGAGGCGCATCAGCGCATCGACATGGCGCTCGTGCGTGGCCGCTGCGGCCTGTGGGACTGGGACATGGTGCGCGGCAAGATGTACTGGTCGCGCTCGATGTACGACATGCTGGGCTACGAGCCCTGCGATTCAATGCTTTCCTTCGGCGAGGTCGACGAGATCATCCATCCCGAGGACGGCGACCTGTTCGAGCTCGCCAACCGCATCGTCGAACGCGAGATCGACCATATCGACCAAGTCTTCCGCATGCGCCACGCCGACGGGCAATGGGTTTGGATGCGGGCCCGCGCCCAGGTGATCGACCCGGAAGCGCCGGAGATCCAGCTGATCGGCATCGCCGTCGACGTCACCGAGCAGCGGCATCTGGCGCTGCGTTCGGAAGCGGCCGACATGCGACTGAGAACCGCGATCGAGAACATCAACGAATCCTTCGTGCTGTGGGATGCCTCCGAGCGGCTGATCATGTGCAACTCCAAGTTCCAGAAGGACAATGGGCTGTCGGACCGCGATGTCGTGCCGGGCGTCGGTCGTGACGCGCTGGAGGAGCGGATGCTGGCCTTCGCCTCGGAGCGCAGGCTCGCCAACGCCAACGGGCCACATGGCGGCGTCACCCTGGAGCGCCAGCTTGCCGACGGGCGCTGGTTGCAGGTGAACGAGCTCAGGACCCGCGACGGCGGCATCGTCTCGGTCGGCTCCGACATCACCCAGATCAAGCTGCATCAGGAGAAACTGGTCGACAGCGAGCGCCGGCTGATGGCGACGATCCACGATCTCAGCCTCGCCCGCCGCGCCGAGGAGGAACGCTCCAGCGAACTGGTCGAGCTCAACCGCAAATACATGAAAGAAACCGAGCGCGCCGAGGCGGCCAACCGCGCCAAATCGGAGTTCCTCGCCAACATGTCGCATGAGCTGCGCACGCCGCTCAACGCCATCATCGGCTTCTCCGAGCTGATGCAGCAAGGCCTGTTCGGGCCGCTCGGCTCCGAGCGCTACGAGGAGTACGCGACCGACATCAACGGCAGCGGCAAATACCTGCTCGGCGTCATCAACGACATCCTCGACATGTCGAAGATCGAGGCCGGCCAGTTCTCGCTCGATCGCGAAGAGATCGACCTCTGCCCGTTGATCAGGGAAACGGTGCGGGTGATCTCGCTGCAGGCGGCGGAGAAGTCGATCAATGTCGAGACGCGCATCGCCGATGCGATGCGCGTCTATGCCGACCGCCGCGCCATCAAGCAGATTGCCATCAACCTGCTCTCCAACGCGGTGAAGTTCACCGGACAGGGCGGCAAGATCACGGTCAGGGCGCGCAACACGTCGGGCGCCCTGCTGCTCACCATCGAGGACAATGGCTGCGGCATTCCCAAGCAGGCGCTGAGCAAGCTCGGCCGGCCGTTCGAGCAGGTGCAGAACCAATTCTCCAAGAACCACACCGGCTCGGGCCTCGGCCTCGCCATCTCGCGCTCGTTGGCCGAACTGCAGGGTGGCGCGCTGAAGATCCGCTCGACCGAGGGCGTCGGCACGATCGTGTCGGTGCGCATTCCGCTGAAGAAGGCGCCGGCTGCGGTGAAGGCTGCGGCTTAGGTTAGACCGGTTTCGAACCAGTGGGGTTTAGATCGTTTGCGGCAGCCGGCGCCGGGCTTGCCTCGGCGCCTTTCGATGCCCGTCTATAAACCAAGGCGACGACGAGACCGAAATACCCGACCTGCAGAACGACCATGGCCAGCATTGCCCATCCGAGCGCCGTCCAGACGGAACCAGTTTCCATGCCAGCCCAGACCGCCACCGTGAATGACGCTGCGAACATGCCCACCAAGAATTTCTGAAGTTCCATAGTTGCCCAGCACCCCAAGTTTTGGCGATTTGGAAGGCTTTCACGTCAGCCGTTGTGAAAGAACCCGCCGCTCCATTTGCGAAGCGGCGAGGCCCCCCTTCGTCGGGGTGAATTGACGCCCCGGCATTGCTGACAGTGCAATTGCGGTGCCAGACCCATTGACCCATTACGGGACACCTCTGCCAATGGTGCAAGACCGGATCGCCGATTAATATTAACTGTGGCTAATGTGCCACCCGGGGAATCTCATGGCGACGATGCGGTTGATGGCGACGCTCCCGCACGAAGCAGACGGTCGAAATCCTGCCTGACCTTCCGCGATGTCTCCTTGAGATGCGCTTCCAGCACGGTGAAATCCGGCAGGTCGGTGACCGCCAGAAGCAGGTCGGCAAGCCCCGGCGGGACATCGTCGCGCTGGAACTCGCCGGTGAGGCAAAGCCTGATCATCTGCGTCAGCGCCAGATAAAGCCGGTAGGCCTCGGCAAGCTCTTCGCGGATATCGGGTGCGGCGAAACCGGGGGCGAGCCGGGCCAGAATGTCTGCCGTCGCCGTCACCCGGCGGCCGGGCTCGACATTGCCGGTGATGGTCGCGACCTGGGCGATGAATTCCATATCTATGAGCCCTCCCGGGATCAGCTTGATGTCCCAGAGGTCTCGCGGTGGCTTTTCCTTCTCGATCAAGGCGCGCATGTCCGAGGCCTCGGTTTTCACCTTGGCGGCATCGCGCGGCTGCGCCAGCACCGCCGCCACTTCGTCGTCGAGCTCGATGCAGAGTTCGGCATCGCCGCCGATGGCGCGGGCTCGCGCCAGTGCCATGTGCTCCCAGGTCCAGGCATCCTGGCGCTGATATTTCTTGAACGCGTCGATATGGGTGGCGACCGGCCCCTTGTTGCCGGAGGGACGCAAGCGCAAATCCAATTCATAGAGCACGCCCTCGGCTGTCGGCGCCGAGACGGCGGCGATCAGGCGCTGCGTCATGCGGGTATAGTAATGCGACGGCGCCAGCGGCCTGTCGCCGTCGGAATCTTCCGCGTCGGCGTCATGGTCATAGAGCAGGATGAGATCGACATCCGAACCGGCGGTGAGCTCGCGGCTGCCTAGCTTGCCCATGCCGAGCAGCGCCACCCTGCCGCCGGCGATGCTGCCGTGGCGCAGCGCGAATTCGGCGATCACCGCTTGAAGCGCGGCCTCGATGGTCAGGTCGGCGAGATCGGAGAAGGCGCGCCCGGCGCGCGCAGGATCAATCGAGCCGGCAAGCAGGCGCACGCCGATCAGGAATTTCTGCTCGGAGGCGAAGATGCGCAGGCGGTCGAGCACATCCTCATAGGCGCGGTCGCCTTCGATGAAGGCAGCAAGCCGCGCCGAAAGATAAGCGCGGTTGGGGAGCTCGGTGAGCAGCGCAGGGTCGAGTAGGCCGTCGAAGACATGCGGACGACGCGTGATGATGGCCGCCAGCCGGGGCGCGGCGCCCATGATGGTCGCCATCAGCTTGAGCAGCGCCGGGTTCGATTGCAGCAGCGAGAAGAGCTGGATGCCCGCCGGCAGGCCGGCGAGGAACTCGTCGAAGCGGATCAGCGCCTCGTCGGCGCGGCGCGTCTGGCCGAAGGCTTTGAGCAGCGCCGGCGTCAGTTCGGTCAGCCGCTCGCGCGCTTCGGCCGACTGGGTGACGCGGTAGCGACCGAAATGCCAGCCGCGGATGACGCGGCAGATGTCGCTCGGCCGGTGGAAGCCTAGCCTATGCAAGGTCTGCAGCGTGTCGGGATCGTCGACATCGCCGGTGAAGACCAGATTGCCGACGCCGGCAGACAGTTCCGGCGCTGTCTCGAACAGCGCTGCATAATGGCGCTCGACCTGCTGCAGCGAAGCGCGGAAGGCCTGCGTGAACTCCGCCTCGCCGGCAAAGCCCAGCATCAACGCGATACGCTCCAACTCCACGTCGCTGTCGGGCAGGATATGCGTCTGCTCGTCCGCCACCATCTGGATGGCGTGCTCGACGCGGCGCAGGAACCAGTATTGCCGGGTGAGCGCATCGCGCGCGTCGGCGGTGATCCATCCGTGCGCGGCGAGCGCGCCCAGCATCGGCACGGTCTCGCGGCCGCGCAGTTGCGGAAAGCGGCCGCCGGCGATGAGCTGCTGGGTCTGGACGAAGAACTCGATCTCGCGGATGCCGCCGCGGCCGAGCTTGACGTTATGGCCCTTCACGGCGATCTCGCCATGGCCCTTGTGGGCATGGATCTGGCGCTTGATCGAATGGACGTCAGCGATCGCGGCATAGTCCATGTATTTGCGCCAGACATAGGGCTGCAATTCCTTGAGGAAGGCGGCGCCGGCAGCGAGGTCGCCGGCCACCGGCCGCGCCTTGATCATGGCGGCGCGCTCCCAGTTCTGGCCGCGCGCCTCGTAATAGCGAAGCGCGGCCTCGACCGGGATCGCCAGCGGCGTCGAGCCGGGATCGGGGCGCAGCCTGAGATCGGTGCGGAACACATAGCCATGCTCGGTGCGGTCCTGCAGGATGCGCACAAGACGGCGGGTGAGCCTGGAGAACAGCTCGGTCGCATCGAGCGGATCGATGACGGCCGGCGCCTCCGGATCGAAGAAGACGACGAGATCGATATCGGAGGAAAAGTTCAGCTCATGCGCGCCGAGCTTACCCATGCCGAGCAGGATCCAGCCTGAATCCTTGGCTGGCACCGCCGGCTTCGGTAGCCTGAGCTTGCCTTGCCGGTGCGCGTCGAGCAGCAGGAAATCGACGGCGGCGTTTGTACAGGCGTCCGCGAGACCGCTGAGGCGGCGCACCGCCACCGAGGTCTCCGCCTCGCCTGAAAGATCGGCCAGCGCGATCAGGAAATGCGCTTCGGTCTTCCATTGCCTGAGTTGCATCATCAGCCCGGATTCCGAGACATCCTCAGCCTGGGCCGCACCGCCGATCGCCGCGCTGATGGCGGCGAGCCGCGCTTCGACCGTCTCGTCGAACAGCATCTCGAGGATTGCCGGCCGCCGGCGCGCGACGTCGCGCAGGAAGGGCGACAGGTCGAAGACGGCCGCCAGCAGGTCCTGCAGCGGCCCCTCGCCAGCCAGGAACGCAGCAAGGCGGGAAAGTCCCTCCTCTTCGGCGGCATCGGCGATTTCCGACAATTCGCGACGGGCATGTTTCGCGTCCAAAGGCCGGAGCGCCAATGTCGGGTTAAGCTGGAACTCGGATTCGATTTTCTTCTTCGCCATCAATGCGTCTCCCGCAACGGGAAACTCATGACCACGGACAATCCGGGATTGGCGGGCAAAAGATCAAGCCTGCCGTTGTGGAAAGTCATGATTGCCTTGGCGAGGCTGAGGCCGAGGCCCGAGCCCGGCTGCGAGCGGCTCTTTTCCAGGCGTACGAAACGCTCGGTGGCGCGGGCGCGGTCGGCGTCGTCGGGAATGCCGTGGCCATTGTCGGTGACGGTAAGCTTGATTTCGCTTCCGGCGCGTTCCAGCGCCACACGCACCTTCGGCGCCTCGGCGGCGTCGGTCGAGTATTTGATGGCGTTGTCGACGATGTTGGATAGCGCCTGACCGATCAGCTCGCGATTGCCGCTGATCGTGAAGGCTTCGGGGACGGTCGCTTCGAGCGCCACGCCCGCCTCCTCCGCGACCGGCTCGTATAGCTCGACGACGTCGCTCACCGTGGCGGCGAGATCGACCGGACCGGTCTGTTCCGAGGAATAGCCAGCCTCCAGGCGCGAGATCATCAGGATGGCGTTGAACGTCTTGATGAGCTGGTCGGACTCCGCGATCGTGCCTTCCAGCGCCTGGCGGTAGTCTGCGGTCTTGTGCCGGCCGGCAAGCGTCGCCTCGGCGCGGTTGCGCAGCCTGGTCAGCGGCGTCTTCAGATCATGGGCGATGTTGTCGGAGACCTGCTTCAGCCCCTCGTTCAGCAGGGCGATCCTGGCCAGCATCGCATTGAGGTTTTCCGACAGGCGGTCGAACTCGTCGCCGGCACCGGTGACCGGCAGCCGCCCCGACAAATCGCCGCCCATGATACGGCGGCTGGCATCCGAGACGCTGTCGATGCGTTTCAGCGCGGCGCGCCCGACAAAGAACCAGATCAGGAGACCGCCCAGGCCCATCATGCCGAGCGCCAGCGTCAGCGCCCGGCTGATGACGGCGCGGAAACGCTCCGGCTCGCCGAGGTCGCGGCCGACCAGCATGATCATCTGGTTTGGCAGTCGCAGCACCAGGGCGATGGCGTTGTGGCCCTTTTCGCCTGTCGATTGGGGGTTGCCGCCGTCGCCGGTCTGGGGCGCGGGCTGGTCGGTAGCTCCGCTGCGCAGCCGGTCGAGCTCGCCCTCACCGAAGCGCTGGTAGGAAAAGGGCTCGGTCGTCCAGCCTTCCGTCTCGATGACCCCCGGCTCCAGGCTCTGCACATTGCCGGTCAGGATCTGGCCGTTGGCGTCGGCAATGAGATAGAGGTTGGCGCCCGGCTGGCGCGAGCGGTTCTCGACGACGCGCACCAGCACAGGCAGGCCGCCGCGCTGATAGGCTTGGGCCAGGCCCAGCACCTCGTCGTTGATGGTTTCCTGCGTCTGCGCGGTCAGCATGCGCGCCGACAGCGACGTCATGTAGAAGACGAGCAGCACAGCGCAGAGCGCGAAAAGCAGAAGATAGAGCGCCGAGAGCCGGGCCGCCGTCGTCTTCATGATGGCCGGCAGGGAAAGAGCCATGATCGGCTTTACCCACCCTTCAGCATGTAGCCGGCGCCCCGGATCGTGTGCAGGATCGGCTTGTCGAAGCCTTTTTCGATCTTGCCGCGCAGGCGAGAGACATGGACGTCGATGACGTTGGTCTGCGGATCGAAGTGATAGTCCCAGACATTTTCAAGCAGCATGGTGCGCGTCACCACCTGGCCGGCATGGCGCATCAGATATTCGAGCAGGCGGAACTCGCGCGGCTGCAGCGTGATCTCGCGGCCGGCGCGCTTGACCGAATGCGACAGCCGGTCGAGCTCGAGATCGCCGACCCGGTAGACGGTCTCGGACTCGCGCGCGCTGGCGCGGCGGTTCAGCACCTCGACGCGGGCGAGCAGTTCGGAAAAGGCGTAGGGCTTGGTGAGATAATCGTCGCCGCCGGCGCGCAAGCCGGTGACCCGGTCGTCGACCTCGCCCAGCGCGGACAGGATCAGCACTGGCGTGGTGTTGCCGCGCGAGCGAAGGGCGGCGATCACCGACAGGCCGTCGCGCCGCGGCATCAGGCGGTCAACCACCATCACGTCATAATCGCCGGCATCGGCGAGCGCGAAGCCGGTCTCGCCGTCGCCAGCGACATGGGCGGTATGGCCCGCCTCGGCGAAGGCTTTCTGCAAGTAGTCCGCTGCCTCGCGATCGTCTTCCATGACGAGAATCTTCATGGAGCCGTTATACGCGATTTCACTGGAAGGTTGAGAGGCAGTCATTGCTTCCTGCTTTGCCTTGATTAGTCGCATGTCGTCTTCCCAAAACCGGCAGCCACTTTTGGGCGACATGCGATAAAGCGGCAGCGGGTGATGGGAAACCCGCTGCCGCCAAGGAGCGAAACACGGTGACTGACTTACGTGCTCGGCCCCATGTTTTCCCGGCGGCGGCTCGGGGGTGTTGATACCGCCGCTGGGAAAATCTGAACGCTGAGACCTCAGCCCTTGCCGACCGGCAGCGCCACGAAGCGGTTCGAGTCGTCGCGGGTGATCTGCATCAGCACGGCCTTGCGCCCTGCCTTGGCTGCATCGGTCATCGCCTTGGAGACGTCGTCGGTGGTGTTCACGTCGTTCGAATTGATCGAGGTGATGACGTCGCCGGGCTGGATGCCGCGGTCGGCCGCGTCGCTGTCGGGATCGACATCGGTGACCACGAGGCCCTTGCCCTTTTCCGCCTTGGTGACGGTCAGGCCGAGATCGGCCAGCGTGTCTGCCTTGGCGGCGGGCGCCGACTGCTTGCTGCTGTCGTCGTTCGAGGCCTGCTTGTCGCTCGAAGGCAGCGTGCCGAGATCGACCTTGACCGTCTCGGCCTTGCCGTTGCGCCAGACGGTGACGTCGACCGACTTGCCCGGCGCGAACGCACCGATCATGCGGGCGAGCTCCTTCGGCGAGGCGACATCCTTGCCGTCGACCTGGGTGATGACGTCACCGGCGACGATGCCCGCCTTCTTGCCCGGACCTGCGTCCTGGGCGCTCGACACCAGCGCGCCCTTGTCCGACTTCAGGCCGAGCGACTCGGCGATGTCGGAGGTGACCGGCTGGATCTCGACGCCAAGCCAGCCACGCTGGACGGAGCCGCTCTTCATCAGGTCCTGGACGACCTGCTTGGCGGTCGAGGCCGGGATGTCGAAGGCGATGCCGACGCTGCCGCCCGACGGCGAGAAGATGGCGGTGTTGATGCCGATCACCTGGCCGTTGAGGTTGAAGGTCGGACCGCCCGAATTGCCGCGGTTGACCGAAGCGTCGATCTGGATGAAGTCGTCATAAGGGCCGGCGCCGATGTCGCGGCCGCGGGCCGAGACGATGCCGGCGGTGACAGTGCCGCCAAGGCCGAACGGATTGCCGACGGCAACCACCCAGTCGCCGATGCGGACCTTGGAATCGTCGGCGAAGTCGACATAGGTGAACTTGCTGCCGCCGCCATCGACCTTCAGCACGGCAAGGTCGGTGCGCGGATCGGTGCCGATCAGCTTGGCGTCGAGTTCCTTGCCGTCATTGGTGACGACGCTGAAGTCCGAGCCTTCCGACACGACATGGTTGTTGGTGACGAGATAGCCGTCCTCCGAGATGAAGAAGCCCGAGCCCTGGGCAACCGGGCGCGGCTCGCCATTGCCATGGTTGCGATGGTTGAACGGGCGCATGCCGAACTGCTGGCCGCCCTGGTCGCCGAAGCCGCGGAACTCCTTGAAGAAGCGGCGCAGCTGCGGATTGTCGGGCAGGTTGTCGAAACCGTTCTGGTCGTCGGAGCCGTCATCGGCGGTCGGCTGAATCTTGGCCTTGACCTTGACGCTGACCACCGCCGGCGAGACGTGCTCGACGACATCGGCGAAGCTCGGCATCTGCGGGGCTTCCACGCGCACGGCATCGGCCAGCACGGGGGCAGTGCCGGTTGCGAGCATGCCCGCGCCGACCGTGCCGACAACGGCCAGGGAAGCGACGGCGGCCATCAGGCGCTTTCGGGTGCGGGAATATGAATTGGGGGCAATATTCATGGGGTCTCGTTTCCTCTTTCGACGTGGATGCGCTCAGGCGAAGCATCCTCGGGCAAGAGAATTAGGGAGCCGCACATTACGGCGCCATTTCCGGTACATGAAAGTTTTGTAATGTTGGGGATTGGGGACCTCAGAAGCGATTGAAGCCAATCACCAAGGCCCGCGACGGCGCTCAGTCGCGCAGCATCTTATCCAGCGCCGCCTGTTCCTCGGCGCTCAGGGTGCTGTCCGGCACAGTTCGGCGCGAGCGGGCGCTGAGCACGATGAACAGGCCGCCGGCCAGCAGCAGGAGCACCGGCGTGCCCCACAGAAGCGCGTTGCGCAGGCTGAAGCGCGGCTTCAAGAGCACGAACTCGCCATAGCGCGAGACAATATAGTCCATCACCTGCTGGTCGCTGTCGCCGGCGACGAGGCGCTGGCGCACGAGGATGCGCAGATCGCGGGCGAGATCTGCATCGGATTCGTCGATCGACTGGTTCTGGCAGACCATGCAGCGCAGGCCTTCCGACAGCGCACGCGCCCTCGCCTCCAATGCCGGGTCCTGCAACACCTCGTCGGGCTTCACCGCCTGGGCTGCACCGGCGAAGAGCAGCGCCAGCAGGAGGACCAGCGAGGCGAGCGAAAATCTTGCCCTCATGTCGGGTTCGCCAACGCTGCGGCCGGCTTGCGGCGCCTGGCGGGCGCGCCGACGCGCAGGCGGCGGTCGGCCAGCGACATGGCCGCGCCCGCCATCATCACCAGGGCACCGCCCCAGATCAGCGTCACCAGCGGTTTCCACCAGAGGCGCACGACGACGGAGCCGTCATTACCCTCGTCACCGAGCGACAGATAAAGCTGGCTCAAGCCGAGCGTCCTGATGCCGGACTCGGTCGTCGCCGTCTGCCGGGCCTGAAAAAAGCGTTTTGCCGAAGAGATCTCGCCCTTGGCATTTCCGTCTGCGCCGATCAGCAGGAAGCGGGCGCGATCCTCGGTGAAGTTCGGACCTTTCTGGGGAAAAAGCCCTTCGAAGCGCAGCGAATGGCCGGAGAGCTCCACCGTCTCACCGGGCCGCATGGTGAGGATCCTCTCGGTGCCGAAGCACAGCGTGCCGACGATGCCGAGCAAGGTCAGTCCGAGGCCGAGATGGGCAAGTGCCGTGCCGAAGACCGAGCGCGGCAGGCCGGCGAAACGGCGAAGCATGACGGCCGGCGCCACCGAGCCGGCGCCGGATTTGACGGCAAGGTCGGTCAGCGCCCCGGCGACGAGCCAGACAGCGAGGCCGACGCCGAGTGCTGCGAAAACCGAGGCGCCGTTGATGAACAGGCCGGTGACCAGCATGGCGGCGACCGCCACGGCGAAGGCCGCCATCAGCCGCTGCGAAGCGGCAATCACATCAGCACGCTTCCAGGCGAGCAACGGGCCGAACGGCACAATCGCCAGCAACGGCAGCATCAGCGGGCCGAAAGTCAGGTCGAAGAAGGGCGCGCCGACCGAGATCTTGCCGCCGGTGAGCGCTTCGAGCGCCAGCGGGTAGAGCGTGCCGACCAGCACCGTCGCGGTGGCGGTGGTGAGAAAGAGGTTGTTGAGGACCAGTGCGCCCTCGCGCGAGATCGGATGGAATAGGCCGCCGGCCGTCAGGCTGGATGCGCGCAGCGCAAACAGCGCCAGCGAGCCGCCGATGAACAGCGTCAGGATGCACAGGATGAAGACGCCGCGCGCCGGGTCGGTGGCGAAGGCGTGCACGGAAGTCAGCACGCCCGAACGCACCAGGAAAGTGCCAAGCAGCGACAGCGAGAAGGTGAGGATGGCAAGCAGCAGCGTCCAGATCTTCAACGCCGAACGCTTCTCCATGACGATGGCCGAATGGAGCAGCGCGGTGCCGGCAAGCCAGGGCATGAAGGAGGCGTTCTCGACCGGATCCCAGAACCAGAAGCCGCCCCAGCCGAGCTCGTAATAGGCCCAGTAGGAACCCATCGCGATCCCGCCGGTGAGGAACATCCAGGCGACCAGCGTCCACGGCCGCACCCAGCGCGCCCAGGAGGCGTCGATGCGGCCCTCGATCAGGGCGGCGACCGAGAAAGAAAAGCAGATCGAGAAGCCGACATAGCCGAGATAGAGCAGAGGCGGATGGATGGCGAGGCCGAGGTCCTGCAGGACCGGGTTGAGGTCGCGCCCTTCGACCGGCGCCGGGTTGAGGCGGATGAACGGGTTGGAGGTCGTCAGGATGAACAGGAAGAAGGCCGCGCCGATCATGCCCTGCACGGCCAGCACATTGGCCTTGAGCGTCGCCGGCAGATTGTTGCCGAAGACGGCGACGAGCGCGCCGAAAAAGGTCAGTATCAGCACCCACAGCAGCATCGAGCCTTCGTGGTTTCCCCAGGTGCCGGTGATCTTGTAGATCATCGGCTGCAGCGAATGGGAATTCTCCCACACGTTCGCCACCGAGAAGTCCGAGCCGGCATAGGCGCCAGCAAGCGCAGTGAAGGACAGCGCCGTAAGCGCGAATCCGGTGACGGTCACCGGACCGCCGACCGCCATCAGCCGCTGATTGCCGGTGCGGGCGCCGACCAGCGGCACCAGCATCTGCACCAGCGACAGCGCGAAGGCGAGCACGAGGGCGAAATGTCCGGTCTCAACCATTATTGGCTCTTGCTCTCCACCCAGACGCCCTTGGCCTTCAGGCCGTCGGCGACTTCCTTCGGCATATAGCGCTCGTCATGCTTGGCCAACACGCTGTCGGCGACGAAAACCCCGTCCGGACCGAAAGCGCCTTCGGTGATGACGCCCTGCCCCTCGCGGAAGAGATCGGGCAGGATGCCGGTATAGGTCACCTTGACCGATTTCTGCGTGTCGGTAACCGAGAAAGCCACGGTTGCGCCACTGCCGCGCACGACGGTGCCGTTTTCGACGAGGCCGCCAAGGCGGATGCGCTGTCCGGGCGGGACGCTTGCCGTTGCCAGCTCCGCCGGCATGTAAAAATAGGAGGCCTTCTGGCCGAGCGCGTAGAAGGTGAGGCCTGCGGCCGCGGCGAGGAAGGCCAGCCCCGCCACGATCACCGACAGTCGCTTCTGCTTGCGCGTCATCTCTTACTCCGTCGCCGTCACGCCGAGGGAGGCGGCGAAGGCGGTGAACTTCTTGGCTTGCTCGCTGTCGGCCCCAAAGGCGGCGACAGCGCGGCCGAGCGCCTCGCGCGCCTGGTCGGCCTTGCCGAGCACGGCATAGGAACGAATGAGGCGCATCCATCCTTCCTCGTCGCGGGGATTCTGCTTCAATCTGTCGTCGAGGCCCGCGACCATCGTTTCGATCATCGCCCGCCGGTCCTGCGGCGACATCTGCTGCGCGGCCTCCATTTGCTGGGCATCGGGCCCGCTCGCCGGCGCGCCCGCCGCGACCGCCGGCTGGCCGGCCTCGGCAAGCGCCTGCTGGACAGCGCTGCGCCAGGGCGAATCCGGCGGAAGCTGGCCGAGCATCTTTTGCCAGGCGGCGACAGCCTCGTCCTTCCTGCCTTCCTGTGCCAAGCCGACGGCCAGGTAGAAATTCGCCTTGGCATTGGCCGGGTCGAGCTTGAGGGCCGCCTCGAAGGCGTTCTGGGCATCGGCGGAAACGATGCCGCCCGCGGCGCTGGCAATCGCCTCGCCAAGGCCTGACCGGCGCACCGCGCTGTCGCCGTCGAGGCGAATGGCGTTGCGGTAGGCGGTTATCGCGTCGGGAAAGCGCTGCAGACGAAGATAGATCGGCGCCAGCACATCCCAACCCTTACCGTCCGACGGATTGGCGGCAAGATGCGCTTCGGCGCGCGCGACCAGCTCGTCGACCGAGGAATCGGCGGGATTCTTGGCGAGACGTTCGGCCAGCGGCTGCGAAGGCAGATCGGGAGAGCCGAGCACGCCGTACAGCCCCCAGCTCAGCAGCGGCACCGCAAGCACGGCCAAGCTGGCGACCAACCTGATGCCGCGGGAGGAGCCGGGGCTGGCGGAGCTTGGCCGCTCGGCCGCGCCGAGACGCAGGATGCGGCGGCCGATCTCGGCGCGCGCCTCCTCAGCCTCGCCCGGCTGGATCAGGCCGCGCGCCACGTCGCGATCCAATTCTGAAAGCTGGTCGCGATAGACTTCGAGGTCGTGATCGCCGGGCGCCGATGCGCCCTTCATGCCGCCGGTAAGCGGCAGAAGCACCGCCAGGCTGGCGCCCAGCGTGAGGAGTGCGGCTATGACCCAAAACAGCATGGCTCTTCCAATAAAGGCAGAGCCTTGCCCTGCCAACATAAGCATACTGCGACGCTTTGACGGCGGATCGACCGCCTCACCTTGATCGACGTCAACCAGACCGAATAATGGGCTGGCCCGGTATCCTTCCGGAGTGTTTCACCTTTTCACGAAAACAGCGCTTACCGCCTTGTTTTGACGCAATTCCGGACGGACGGCGAGGCCGACGAGCCTCACCGCCCCACATTCTTCCTGAAATTGCGCTAGGTCAGCGGCGTCCAGCTGCCGTCGGCGTTGCGGCAGGCGGTGCCGCGCGCAGTGACGCCCGCGCCGCCGGTGAAGACGGTATGGGTGTACTGGCGGCAATCCTGGGAGCCGACCCGATAGGGCTGGGCCGCGACCACCTCGCCATAGTGGGAGGCGTTGTCGCCCTTCCATGTCACCTTCTGGCCGCTGGTGTTGTACTCCAACGCCTTGTACTCCGCCTCCAGCCCCTTGCGCTTTTCGGCATCGCTCAGGCCCGAGCCGATCGATCCACCGATAAGCCCGCCATTCATGGCCGAGACGATGCTGGTCGACACTTTGCCGCCGGAAGGCGGCGTCGAAACAGGCGTGACCGGAGAGGTTGGACCGCCCCTGCTAAGGGTCGAGCAGCCGGAAACGGCGAGCAGGGCGGAAACAAGCGCGACGCGTATCTTCATGCCGACAACCGGTTCTCTTCAGCGGGATGGAACTGGATGGACTGGGGACGCGCCATCAGGAAGCGTTCATGGCCATAGTGTTGATATTTGTCGGAAATTTGGCCGCTGGCGGCCGCGCGCAAATCGATAAAAAACATCACTGAAGGCTCCGCAATCTCACCACCACCCTCAAGCCCCCCATGCCGGACCGTTCCAGCGCCAGCGAGCCTCCATACTCGTTGACGAGGTCGGCGACAATGGCAAGGCCAAGCCCCGTTCCCGGCTTCGTCTCGTCCAGTCTCTTGCCACGTTTCAACACCTCTCGCGCGCTGTCCTCGGGTATGCCCGGTCCGTCATCCTCTATAACGATTTCAAACAGGTTGCCGCTTCCCGAAATAGTGGCGATCGTCACGGCAACAGCGCTCTTTGCCCATTTCATCGAATTGTCGAGCAGATTGCCGAGCAGTTCCTCGAGATCCTCGCGCTCGCCAGCAAAGACGATCTCGGCCGGCGGCAGCGACAGCGTCAGCCGCGTTTGCGGGTTGAGCTTGCGCAGAACACGCACCATGCGCTCGACCAGCGGCGAAACCGGCGTGCGGAAGACGACGCTGTCGCGCTGGGCGGCGACGCGGGCGCGCTGCAGGTAGTGATCGACCTGCTTCTGCATGGAAGCCGCCTGGTCGGCGATCAGCTGGCCCTTGGCGCCGCCGAGCGCGCGGCCCTCATTGATCAGCACCGCTAGAGGCGTCTTCAGCGAATGGGCGAGATTGCCGACCTGGGTGCGCGAGCGCTCGACGATGCGCCGGTTGTTCTCAATCAGCGCATTGGTCTCGTTGGCCAGCGGCTCGATCTCGGCCGGGAAGCTGCCGTCGAGACGCTGGGCCGTGCCTTCGCGCACCATGGCGAGCGCGTTGCGGACCCGGCGCAAAGGCTGGAGACCCAACAGGATGGCGATGGCATTGATGGCGATCATGCCGACGCCGAACAGCGAGAGATAGGTGAGCAGGCGGCGCTGGAAGCTCGCGATCTCCTGCTCGAGCTCGCTGTGGTTGCCCATGACGCGGAAGCGGGCGGCGCGGTTCTTGGCATCGAGGACGAACTCGCTTTCGAACACTTCGAGCTGCTCGCCCTTTATGCCTTCCATCGAGTAGCTGCGCTGGAAGTTCGCGTTGAACGGGACCTCCGCGACGCTCGGCGACAGGAGCGAGGTCGTCATCGAGGAAGAATGGATTTCGCCATGCACGCCTTCTGAGGCTGGCTCCACCGACCAGTACCAGCCGGAATTCGGCTCGGAAAAGCGCAAATCGCCGAGATCCGGCGAGCCGGTCAGCGCGCCGTTGTCGGAAATGCCGACGGAGCCGATCAGGTTGAACAGATGCGCCGAAAGCAGGCTGTCGAAACCGCGCTCGCTGGCCTGGCGGTAAAGCGTGGTGATGAGGGTGAAGATGACGACCAGCGTCAGGATCGCCCAGATGGTCGAGAAAGCGATGACGCGGAAGGTCAGCGAGCGCGGCCAGAGCCGCAGCCTTGAAATCCACGTTCCCATCGCTGGCTTCAGCGGTTCCGCGTCACGCCTCCGGCTCTCGCATGCGATAGCCCATGCCACGCACGGTTTCGATCATTTCGATGCCCATCTTCTTGCGAAGCCTGCCGACAAACACCTCAATGGTGTTGGAATCGCGGTCGAAATCCTGGTCGTAGAGATGCTCGACCAGCTCGGTGCGCGACACCACCTCGCCCATATGATGCATCAGATAGGCGAGCAGCCGGAACTCATGCGAGGTGAGTTTCAGCGGCATGCCGTTCACATCGGCCTTGGACGCCTTGGTGTCCAGCCGCAGCGGTCCGCAGGTGAGCTCGGACGAAGCATGGCCCGCCGCGCGGCGGATCAGCGCCCGCACGCGGGCCAGCACCTCCTCGATGTGGAAGGGCTTCGTCACATAGTCGTCGGCGCCGGCGTCGATGCCGGCCACCTTGTCGCTCCAGCGGTC
The DNA here is from genome assembly GCF_004010375.2 of Mesorhizobium sp. M2E.F.Ca.ET.209.01.1.1. NCBI lineage: Bacteria > Pseudomonadati > Pseudomonadota > Alphaproteobacteria > Hyphomicrobiales > Phyllobacteriaceae > Mesorhizobium > Mesorhizobium sp. M2E.F.Ca.ET.209.01.1.1. The sequence continues at coordinate 26,876 of NZ_SADP02000036.1, forward strand.
GCGCGCGGTCAGGATCAGCACCGGCATCTTGCGCCCGCCGCGGCGCCAGCGCTCCACGACGCTGATGCCGTCCATCTGCGGCAGGCCGATGTCGAGCACGACGGCGTCGTAGGGCTCGGTGTCGCCGAGGAAATGGCCCTCCTCGCCGTCATAGGCGCGGTCGACCACATAGCCGGCATCGACCAGCGCATCGGCCAGCTGCCGGTTGAGATCCTTGTCATCCTCGACGACGAGCACGCGCATGGGTTGAAGCCTGTTGCTGGATAGACGTATAGGCCGATTCCGCTGGCCTGGGAAACGAGAGGGGTCAGCCCATCGGCACGACGATTTCCGAGCGGCGCGGACGCTGTCCATCCTTGCCGGGGACGAGCACGACAATGACGCAGACCTGCTGGCCGCCCCGCGTCGCCTGCGAGGCCTTGGCCAGCGTCCCTCCATTCTGCGCAGCGACCTGCTGGCCGATCGCGTAGCAATCGCCGGCCGCAAGCACGACCGGCTGCTCCACCGACGGCTCGATGACAGGCAGGGCGATCGCCTGCGACGCAATAAGCCCGGCCGTGGCAAGCGCCAGCACTGCTTTGCGAAGATGGGAGCCAAAATCTATCATGATCACGGTTCTAACGCATATGGGCTGAACGTGAAATGAACGGTGAATAACCGAAAAACCATGCCCGCCATTCCCCCTCAGCGACAAATGAATGCACCCCGTAGACGCCAAGGCCCCCCTCAGCCCCGGGTGCAAATTCATAGCCGGAAAATCAGTCGGCCCGCTACGCTTTTCGGGTGCGGATTCCCCGTCCGGCCCTAGCTAGTGTAGAAACGCCGGACGACCATAGGAGCATGCTATGACCGGCGAGGATATTGCCGCTCTCTATCGGGGCTACATCGCCTGCCTCAACGAGCAGGATTGGGACAATCTCGGCCGCTTCATCGGCGAGGAGGTCCAGTATAATGGCGAGACGATCGGGCTATCGGGCTACCGCCGTATGCTGGAAGGCGATTTCGAGGCCATTCCCGACCTGCACTTCAACATCGAGCTTCTGATCTCGGAGCCGCCGCGCGTGGCGGCGCGCCTGCGTTTCGACTGCCGGCCCAAAGGCGTGCTGTTTGGCCTGCCAGTCCATGGCAAACGGGTCAGCTTCGCCGAAAACGTCTTCTACGAGTTCCACGACCGGCGGATTCGCGAGGTCTGGTCGGTCATCGACAAGGCCGCCATCCAAGCGCAGCTGTAGGCCAAGACAGCTCGCGCCGAAACGGATTCAAGCGGCGCGCTTAAGCCCTTGTTTTGATGCATGTTCCGCAGCCACCTCAGGCGGCTTCCTGCGTCAGCGCGCGGAAGCGCAGCAATCCATGATGGACGGCCAGATCCTCGTCATAGCGAGCCTCGGCGAATTCCAGCGACAGGCGCGTCTCGCCGCGTGGGCCGATGGAAAGTGCTGCACCATCGAGGCGCGCCTTGATGCTATCCATGATGAGGCGCGTCTCGGCCTCGCCTTGCGCTTTCGACCAGACATGCAAGGTGATCAGCTGGTCACTGTCATTGTCGGCGCCGGTCTCGAGGTCAAAGGCGCTGGTGCGGCCGTAGGTCACGTTCGGAAATGCAGCCTTGTCGCTCGCCTGCTCGAGCAGGCCCGCGCCGCCCAGCAGCGCCGAGAGCGACGCATCGGTCTTCAGCCTCAGGAACAAGGCCTGCATCAAATCGCCAGGCGCCGTCATCTACCGTCCATCGCCAATACATATCTCCTCACGCTGCCCGGCAACGTAGCCGCGCTCGCGATCCGATGCCAGCTCGCGAATCGATTTGACTATAACGTGAATGGCGAAGGTCTCGGATTTATTACGTTTTCGTCAAATCACGAGACAGGCGCGGCACCGCCTTCTTCGGCGCGCCTGGCGATGAACTCGTCGAGCACCCCCGCGGTGGCGACGGCAGAGGCCGGCGGCTGGAAGTCGCAAAGAATCCGCTTCCAGATGCCGGTCGCGCGCTCGGTCGCGGTCTTGCCGCCGGATTGCGTCCAGTTGCCGAAATTCGACCAGTCGGCGACCAGCGGCTCGTAGAAGGCGGTGCGGTAGCGCGACATGGTGTGGGCGGCGGAGAAGAAGTGGCCGCCCGGCTGCACTTCGGCGATGGCCTCGAAGCCGATCGCATCCTCGTCGCCCGGGGTCTTCGCGCAAAGCTCCGCGACCGTCTGCAAGGCCTCGATGTCGGTGATCAGCTTCTCGAAGGAAACGCTCAACCCGCCCTCCAGCCAACCCGCGGCATGGATACAGACGGTCGCGCCGGCCAGCACCGAGCCCCACAGCGCGAACTGCGTCTCGTGCGCTGCCTGCGCGTCGGAGATATTGGCGGCGCTGCCGCCGCCGGAGCGCCATGGCAGGCCGGTGAAACGCGCAAGCTGGCCCGCGCCAAGCGTAGCCTTGACGTGTTCCGGTGTGCCGAAGGCAGGCGCGCCGGACTTCATGTCGACATTGGATGAGAAGGAGCCATAGACCACCGGCGCGCCGGGACGCACGATCTGGGCCAGCGTCAGGCCGGCCAGTGCCTCGGCGTGCTGCAGCGTCAAGGCGCCGGCGACCGTGATCGGCGCCATGGCGCCCGCCAGGCAAAAAGGCGTGATGATCGATATCTGGCCGGCCCGGGCGAAGTCGATGATGCCCTGCGCCATCGGGATATCGAGCTGGCGTGGCGAGTTGGTGTTGATGACCGTGTAGCTATGGGCGCTGCTCACGAACTCGTCCTCGGACAGGCCGCGCGCCAGCCGGATCATCTCGAAACTGTCTTCGACCTGCGGCGTGCCGCGGGCAAAAACGAAAGGCACCTTGTCGGACAGCGTCAGTTGCGCACGGCCGGTGGCATAGTGGCGAAAGCGCGTGTCGACGTCCTGCGGCTCGACGCAGGGGCCGAGCATATGCAGCACGTCGAAATGCTGCACGAGCCGTATGAAGTCCTCGAAGGCCTGAAGCGTGCCCGGTCGCCGGCCTCGCTCGAGATCGGTGACGTTGGGCGCGCCGCAGCCGGCAAGGAACGTCATCGTGCCGAGCTCGAGATCGAGATCGCGGGAACGATCTCCGGCCCGCGCCGGGATCGATCGCGGCGCCGATGCAAGTGCGGCCGTCACAATATCGCGGCCGATCTTGACCATCTGGCTGTCCTCATCGACCAGCGCGCCGGCCCGGGCAAAGATGGCGCGCGCCTCGGGCAGCAGCACCTTGACGCCGAGTTCCTCCAGCACGCGCAGCGCCGTATCGTGGATCGCTGCGACCTGGTCGTCGGAAAAGACCGGCTGCGGCGCGAACGCGTTCTTCAGCGAATGGTAGTTCGGGCGGCGGCTCGACTCGCTGCCGGCCTCGCCGGTGCGGCCGCGCCGACGTTCGCGCCTCAGGTCGCGCGCGGCGTCTTCAACCATCAGTTCCTCCTCATTGCCGCATCGCCTTGCCCTCAGGGTCGTACGACAATGTGTACGGAAAGTTCGATGCCCTCCCCGGCGAAACCGTCATCGAGCAACGCCAGGGCGACTCGGACTGGAGCCGAGCGAGGCGGATGTGGCGCATTTCATGCGCTTCATCGCGGCACAGTGATATCGCTCTCAGTATTTGTTTTACGCAATTCCGGATCAACCATGGCGTTCAACAAAGCCTGGGTGTGGCTTCGCTGCCCTTGTGAGTGGTGCTAAAATGGCCGATTAGTCTGGCAGGGAGGGCGCCTCGGAACTGCCACGGCTGTTTCGGGCGGAGTGCCGGGGTGGAATTCTGGAATGGACAATCCCTCTAAACCGCGCAGGAGAAGAGGCCGGATCGCTTCGGCGCTGCTCGCCGTGGACGCGTGGCTCGATACCTCGCTCTACGAGATCGGTTTCAAGGCGCGCGAATTCTGGGAAGCGGCGACCATCTTTTCCCGCCGGTTCCGTGTGCATGGCTGGCGCCGCGCCATCATCGAGGTGCTGAGCGAAGGTTTCACCATGGGCGCCGGCGGCTTCGTGGTGCTGCTCGCGCTCGCCATGCCCGCCTTTGACATCACCACCGGCGACTGGCGCAACCAGGGCGACTTCGCCGTCACCTTCCTCGACCGCTACGGCAATGAGATCGGCCAGCGCGGCATCATCCAGCGCGATTCCGTGCCGGTCGACGAGATGCCGGACATCGTCATTAAGGCGGTGCTGGCGACGGAGGACCGGCGCTTCTTCGACCATTACGGCATCGATGTGCTGGGCCTGTCGCGCGCGATCTTCGAGAATGTGCGCGCCAATTCGGTGGTCCAGGGCGGCTCGAGCATCACGCAGCAGCTCGCCAAGAACCTGTTCCTGTCCAACGAGCGGACCCTCGAGCGCAAGATCAAGGAAGCCTTCCTGTCGCTGTGGCTGGAAGCGAACCTGTCCAAGAAAGAGATCCTGCAGCTCTATCTCGACCGCGCCTATATGGGCGGCGGCACGTTCGGGATCGAGGCGGCGGCGGATTTCTATTTCGGCAAGAGCGTCAAGGATCTGAGCCTCGCCGAGGCGGCGATGCTGGCCGGCCTGTTCAAGGCGCCGACCAAATACGCCCCGCACATCAACCTGCCGGCGGCGCGTGCGCGCGCCAATGTGGTGCTGTCCAACCTTGTCGACGCCGGCTTCATGACCGAAGGCCAGGTGCTGCAGGCGCGGCTTCATCCGGCCGACGTCGTCGACCGCGGCGAGCAGAAGAGCCCGGACTACTTCCTCGACTGGGCCTTCGACGAGGTCAAGAAGATCGCCAAGCCCGGCCAGCATTCGCTGGTCGCCCACACCACCTTCGACGCCAACATCCAGAAGGCGGCCGAGGAGTCGGTCGAGTTCCATCTGAGGCAATTCGGCAAGGAATACAACGTCACCGAAGGCGCGGTGGTGGTGATCGAGACCAATGGCGCGGTGCGCGCCATCGTCGGCGGCCGCGACTATGGCGCCAGCCAGTTCAACCGCGCCACCAAGGCGCTGCGCCAGACCGGCTCCTCCTTCAAGCCCTATGTCTATGCCACCGCAATGGAGCATGGCTTCACGCCGGACTCGGTGGTTTCGGGCGGCGCGATCAGCTGGGGCAGCTGGTCGCCGCACAATTACAGCGGCGGCTCGGCCGGCAACGTCACGCTGCTCACGGCGATCGCCAAGTCGATCAACACGGTGCCGGTGCGGCTTGCCAAGGATTATCTCGGCATCGGCCCGATCAAGGCGATGGCCGAATCGATGGGTGTCGAATCACCGCTGGAAGCGCACAAGACCATGGTGCTGGGCACATCCGGCATGACGGTGATGGACCAGGCGACCGGCTATAGCGTCTTTGCCCAGAACGGTTTCGTCGGCTCGCGCCACGGCATCACCCAACTCGTCACCCGCACCGGCGAGGTGGTCTATGACTGGGCCAAGGATGCGCCGCCACCACACCGTGTGCTGTCGGAAAAGGCGCTGAAATACATGAACACCATGCTGGCGGCGGTGCCGGTCATCGGCACGGCGCGGCGCGCCCAGCTCCCCAACATCGTCGTCGCCGGCAAGACCGGCACCACGCAATCCTACCGCGACGCCTGGTTCGTCGGCTTCACCGGCAATTACACGGCGGCCGTCTGGCTGGGCAATGACGACTTCACCGCAACCAACAAGATGACCGGCGGCTCGCTGCCGGCGATGGTCTGGCAGCGCCTGATGGTCTATGCGCACCAGAACATCGACCTGAAACCTATCCCCGGTCTCGACCATCCGTTCGTCGACCCGGAGGTCGCGGCCAAGGCAGAGGAGGCGGCGAAGAAGGAAGCCGACGCCGCGGAGGCGCAGGCCGAGGCCGAACGGCCGCCGGTGCTTTCCAGCCGCACCACCCAGACGCTGAGGGACATGACCAAGGCGTTCCAGGCCGCGCCCGTGCTCGATGCGCCCACCCTGCCGGAAACGCTTTCGGCGCTTTAAGGCGTGTTGATATTCAGGTGAGGCCGGCCTGGCTTGAATCTCAACACACCTTAGAGCGGCCCTCATGCGAAGCCGGCTTGCCACGGCACCCCGCGCCGCGATATCCCGGGCAACCTCCTCTGTTTGCGGCTCTCATGCTCAAGAACGCCATCCTGACGCTGCTTTCGCTTGCCATAGCCATTGGGCTTGGCGGCTACAGCGTCTGGTACGCGCTCAACGCGCAGGACGGCGTCGGGGCGATCCGCATCGGCCAATGGACCGCCTTCCCCGAAGTCGGGACTTTAACCGCCGATCCCTACTCCAAGGCGCGCGTGGCGCGCGAGGGCGTGCTGGCGCTCGGCCGGGCCGAGGGGCTGGCCTTCGTCGCCGAGCGCGACGATGCGGGCGAGCCGCTGAAGCGCGAATGCACCTACACGATCGAAGGCAGTTATCCGACCGCCCGCTTCTGGACGCTCTACGCCGCCGACCAGTCGCTTGGCGTGATCGATACAGGCAAGCCGAGACAGGCGGCGCTGCAGTCCTACGAAGTGCTGCGCCGGCCCGACAATTCCGTCGTCATTTCGGTCGGCAATCGCCCTGCCCCCGGCAACTGGCTGCTCACCGGCGGATCCGGCAAGATGTATTTCGTGCTGACCTTCTACGACACGCCGATAGCCTCGAGCACCGGCCTCTCCGACGTCACGCTGCCGCGCATCCTGAAGGCCGGCTGCAATGCGTAGGCTGCTGCATGCCCTGATCCTCGGCCTGCTCGGCGCCGGCATCGTGCATATCGTTGTGCTGTTCCTGGTGCCGGAATTTTCCGAACGCGATGCCTGGTCGCGGCTGGCGATGGCCTCCGACTTCTACAAGATGACGCGGCTGGATGCAGAAGCCGGCGGCGCGCCGGTGGTGAAATCGGTCGACCCGCTGTTTTACGCCGCCGCCTGCCGCTTCGACCTTGCCGACGGGCTGGTACGGATCAAGGCGCCGGGCGACGTGCCGTTCTGGTCGGCCTCGGTCTATGACCGCAGCGGCCACAACATCTATTCCTTCAACGACCACAACGCCAATGGCGAGAAGCTCGATACGGTGGTGTTGACGCCGGCGCAGATGATCGATGTGCGGCGCGACCTTCCGGAGGATCTGCAAGGCGCGATCTTTGTCGAGGCGCCGATCGAGGAAGGCATCTTCGTCGTCCGCGCCTTCGTGCCGGACGAGAGCTGGAAGCCGATCGTGTCGCGCTTCCTCGAGCAGAGCAGCTGCGATTTGCAGGACGACTGAGAAGGCGAGCCCGTTCAGTGATGCGGCTTGGCGGGCGGCGGGGAGCCTGGCCTGTCGGAGCCGCTGTCGCCGGGCCGGGTCGCATCGGCCTGCGGACGCAACTCATAGCGGACGCCGGGGAAAATGATGACTGCCGCCGCCGTAGCGGTGTCGCGACTTGCTCGATTTACAGGTGCCGCTCGCGGCACAAAAGACAGGACCATGCCCATGGTTCGCGCATTCCTCTCGGTTTGACCGGAGCACAACGCAACGCCTCCAAAGTTGATTAAGGGGCGTAGAGGGTTAACGGAGCGCTAACGGATCGCGGCTAATTTGATGTTTGTTTTCCTGAAGATGCGAAACCGGCCCGACCGGATTGGGCGGTTCAGGAGTTGTGTCGAGTGTCGGGCGTATCCTCCGTGTCATCTTCGGATTTCAGGCAAATCGCTATCCGGACCGAAGCGGGAAAGGCCGAAAGGCTGTTCCGCGCGGCTGTGTCGGCCTTCTGCTCGCTGACGCGCCCCTCGCGCCGCGAGATCGCCCAGCTCGAGGACCTGACGCTGCCGCTGTTCGACGAGGTCTCGGTCGAGTCGCGTCGCTATGTCGCCGCCGCCCTTTCCGAATGCGAATACGCGCCGACCGCATTGGTGCGGCGGCTAGCCGAGGAGCCGGTCGAGATCGCGGCACCCCTGCTCACCCGCTCCAACGCACTGAGCGACATCGACCTCATCGCGCTGATCGGCCGGCATGGCTTGCCGCATGCGCGCGCCATTGCGCGCCGCAAGGAGCTCAACCCGACAATCGCCGATCTGATCCGCGCGCTGGAAAGACCGACGCTGGTCAAGACGCGGCCGCCCGAAACGGTCACGAAACTGACGCTGAGACCGGAGCCGGTGGCCAAGGCGGACGCCGACCGTGCCGCGCCCGGCGAAGCGGTGGAGAACGCGCGGCGCCGCCTGCGGTCGATGATGCGCCTGGCCGGCGACGCCACCGACGTCAACACCTTCCTCGGCCAGCCGGCTTACGTGAAACTGCGCGAGACGGCGCTGACCGGCAACGCGGCCTTCTTCCAGACCGCGCTCGCCGACGCGCTGGAGATCGACTTCGCGACGGCCCGCTCGGTGACCGGGCAGTCGGGTTATGCCGCACTGCTTGCGGCGCTGCGCGCCCTCGACCTCAGCGAGGACAGGGCCTTCCTGATCGCGGTCGCGGTCTATCCCGGCGAGTTCCCGCATCCGCAGGCGATCCGGCTGTTCCTCGACCGTTACCGGCTGCTGCACCGCGAGGCGGCGCTGGACAAGGTACGCGCCTGGAAGGCCGAAGCTCTTTCGCGGGCCGTCCGCGACAAAGCGGACGACACTATCAACACGGAACGACGCGACGCATCGAACGGCGACGACGCGAGCTCCGGCCTCAAGGCGTCCTGATACGGTTTATTCAGCCTTCACCGACAGAAGCTCTTCGACCGGAACGGCTCCCGCCTCGATCTCGACCACCCAGATGTCGGGATCGAATTTCTTCTCCCGCTCCAGCCGCGCGTCGAAAGCGGCGCTATCGTCGCCGGCATCGAGCAAGGTGAAGAAGCGCTCATCCGGCTTGGCCGAATCGTAGCTCGTCTGCGGCGCCGGCCCATAAAGAGCCACCTCTCCCAGACGCCCGCGCGACAGCACGAAGACGGCGCCCGCCTCGGTGGCGCCGCGTTTGACCACGGCGGCAAAACCGCCGGCGCCGAAGACGCGACGCACAAGGGCCGAAACCCAAAGGTCGGTGGTTACGCGCATGGGATGTTTCCGGATGTCATGCCGATTGTTTAACGAGATTCCGGTTTGTCCGCGAGCGTCAGGCAGTAGGCCATCGCCACAGGATTGGATTGCTGTGGTCGCGCGTCCCCTGGCGGTGGTGTTGCTTTGCCTGACACGTCGGCGCTGCCCCTCATTGCCCTGCCGGGCATTTCTCCCCGTAGTGACGGGGAGAAAGAAGCTGCGCTGACGATTTCGCCCGTCTCAGACGTTGTAGGAAGAGCGCCGGCGCCGCGGTCAGCCCCTTCTCCCAGTTCACGGGGAGAAGATGCCGGCAGGCAGATGAGGGGCGGCGCCAGCTTCGACAATTGGCAAATTTGGTAGCATGCACCGGACAATGCTATCGTTGCGCATGGAAGCGATAATCCGACCCCTAACCGGCCATGAACTCAACCAGGTCAAGCGCGCATATGATGAAGGCATGGCGAGCGGTGAAGGCCAGAGTGTGGACCGCAATGTCTTCTTCCGCGCTCTAACAGGCTGCGGAAAAACTCTTTCGTCTGGGGCCAGTCCGTGATTCGATTCCGCCGGAGAGATTGGAGGATGAGATGCGCGGTGGAGATGATGGGACGGAAGGGCTTTTTTCCTATGTGAGCTGCGAGGCTCGGGTTCCATCGGATCATCCGCTTCGAGCCATCCGGGCA
>NZ_SADP02000367.1:0-381 GCF_004010375.2 Mesorhizobium sp. M2E.F.Ca.ET.209.01.1.1
GCTCACCATGTTGTATTCACCGCCAACCCGGAACGTCGCCTTCTCGCCAGAAACAGCAGTCAGGGTCGGCTCGGCCAGCGTCTTCATGACCCCGGACTGTTCCATGGCGTTGATATAGGCCTGCAACCCCGAGGCGCCGATCGTGAAGCCGGAATTCGACAGTTGCTTGCCGAGGCCGGTGAAATTGTCGCTGAGCGCGCCGTAGCTGATGCCGTTGCTGCCGCCGCTGCCGACCATGTTGACACCGAGCTGCTTCATCACCGAACGGCTGACTTCGGCGACCGTCACCTTCAGCGTGACCTGATCGTCACCGATGATCTGCAGCAGATTGACGATTTGGCTGACGCGGCGCTCCTGGTCAGGGTTGTTGATGTCGACACC
>NZ_SADP02000368.1:0-381 GCF_004010375.2 Mesorhizobium sp. M2E.F.Ca.ET.209.01.1.1
ATAGCGGTCGTTCAACGCCGCCTGGCAGAAAGGCAGTATGTCCGCGCGCCAGATGGCGTTGAGCTCCGATGTGACCGCCTTTTGCGTCAAATTGCTGGTGTCACCGGCAATTCCGCTAAGCCAGACATTGATGGGGTCCGGCAGGATCTGTGCTTGCCTCGCGACGGCACCGGTCAGCTCGGCGAGGCCGCCTTGCTTCTTGATGGCATCCTGCGGATTGGGGTTGGCGGTGACCGTCTGCAGGACGTTCGACAGCGCGGTCAGCGCGACAACGGCGGCATCCAGTGCCGGCGGCTGTCCGTCGACCTCGGCAATGGTGCTCTTCAGCGGTTTGAAATGTTCGGCCAACAGATTGCCGGTCAGCTCTACCTCGCTGGCTGG
>NZ_SADP02000369.1:0-379 GCF_004010375.2 Mesorhizobium sp. M2E.F.Ca.ET.209.01.1.1
GATCTCTGACACGACGAGCATGAGCAGCTCGTCCTTGTCTCGATCCAGGCGAGCGCCGGTGTCTAGGTCGTGCCACCACTTGGCATTGTTCTGGTGGCATTCGTAGGCGAGCTGGTTGTAGGAGAGACCGTTGATCATTCGAAACCTCGTCTGATGAGCGCGGCGACCACGACGCCTGTCCAGGCACCGGCGCCAAGCGCGGGGATTTGCATGTCGAAGGGGGAGGGGAAGGTGAGCCACAGGCCGTACGCGATGACGCCGGCCAGTGGTGGCACCACGATCAGGCAGATGAGCGCCGTGATCGTGGTGAAGGTCTCGATGACCTTACGCACTGGGTGACTCATAGGGCCACGGTGGGAACCTGGTGCCCGGGTCCAGG
>NZ_SADP02000370.1:0-379 GCF_004010375.2 Mesorhizobium sp. M2E.F.Ca.ET.209.01.1.1
CGTCAACTCAGCCGGACGGATCTTACTCGATGATCTTGACGATCTTGCGCGTGCCGGGATCGACGACGACCGTCCGGTTCTCGATCACCGCGTAGCGATACTTGACGTTGGGAACCTCGTGCAACTCAACGGTATCCGGCAAAGCCGTGCCGACATTGAGTTCCACGCCGGGAACCTTGACCGACGCCAGCGGCTGCTTGTGCACGTATTCACGGATGACGGTCTCCTGCTCGGGCTGAATGATGACGTCTTCGGCAGCGGCGGCGCCGATACCGGTCAAGAGCAGCAGGCCCGCGGCGGCGGTTGTGAGATGCAGTTTCATCGATATTCTCCTCATTTGTGATGTAATGCCTCTCACGCTGCGCCTGCGATTCACAGC
>NZ_SADP02000371.1:0-378 GCF_004010375.2 Mesorhizobium sp. M2E.F.Ca.ET.209.01.1.1
CAGATCTTCGTCGAGGCGGTGGAAATGCCCGACGGCGCCGAGTTCCTATGCATGGCCCGCACCCTGGAGGGGCCGCAAGGAGCGTTCTCCGAACGCCCGCGCCGCACGGCACTGCTGCTCGGCTGCGACATCGGCTTTCGCGACGACATGGTCTATGGTGCGGCCCTGCCCGGCACGGCAGTCGGTGCAAAGGTAGGGGCGGGCATCGCGGCGACGCCAGTCGGCCCGGCCTGCCGGCTTTGCGAGCGTGTCGGCTGCCTGGCGCGCGCAGAGCCGCCGGTGACCAGACCGCTCGGCCTCGACGAGATGGTGACCGGCCTGAGCGCGTTCGATTTCCAGTAACGCTGCAGCAAAGGTGCCACAATCGTCGCCGGTCTC
>NZ_SADP02000372.1:0-378 GCF_004010375.2 Mesorhizobium sp. M2E.F.Ca.ET.209.01.1.1
GGTGACGCGGTCACGCCTTGCGACAGGGAAAAGCCCGCGACCAAAGCGCTGCCGATGCAGGAGAACAGCCAGAAGGCCGGACGCGGACGATCGCCGCCGCGAAGCACGCCGAAGATCGCGGTGGCCAACGGCAGCAGACCGACGAAGATGATGGAGTGCGCGGTGGTGACGTGCTTCAAGGCCAGCGCCGTCAGCAGCGGAAAGCCGACGACGACGCCGAGCGCCACCACGACGAGCGAGGCGAGATCGCCGCGCTCCGGCCGCTTCTGGCGGAACACGAGCAGCATCGCCAGCCCGAGCAGGCCGGCAATCGCCGCACGTGCCGAAGTCAGGAAGGTCGGATCGAAATCTGCCACCGCCACATGCGTTGCCGGCAGC
>NZ_SADP02000373.1:0-378 GCF_004010375.2 Mesorhizobium sp. M2E.F.Ca.ET.209.01.1.1
TTTCCCCACACGGCGCTCTTCCGATCTCTCCTCGCGGCGGGGCTTTCTGCACCAGGGTTTTGGCGTGTCAGTATCATCCCGGCCACCGGCCTGCCTCGATGAACGATTTGCATTGCTGACGCTCCTGCTCTCAAGGAGTTAGGCATGACCCGATCCCGTGTCGAATGCCTGGACGGGCTTCGGGCGCTTGCCGCGATGTGGGTGCTTGTCGGGCACTGTCTGCTACTGACCGGCTGGCATCTTCCGGTGCTTGGCGACCCTGCGCTGGGCGTCGATCTCTTCATCATGCTTTCCGGCTTCCTGATTGTGTTCCACTATCAGTTGCGCCGGGACAAGGAGCCCTGGCAAAGGCCTGAAACCTGGCTCAAATTCTGGACG
>NZ_SADP02000374.1:0-378 GCF_004010375.2 Mesorhizobium sp. M2E.F.Ca.ET.209.01.1.1
GGTGGTTGCGAAGGTGCGCGAAAGCGCCATCATCACGTCGTTCCACATGGAGCCGGTCAATCCACTGGACTGGCGCGATTTCGAGCCGGGCCAGTTCCTGGTGTTCAAGATACCCGTACCGCACGCGGCAGGCGAAAAGGGATATGTGCTGCGCAACTATAGCGTCTCCTGTTCTCCGGCCAGCAAGGGTCGCTACCGGATCAGCGTGAAGCGGGAAGCAGCATCCGCGCCTGGCCTGCCTGATGGGATAAGCTCATGCTTCCTGCATGACCGGATCGACGTCGGTGACGTCCTTCAGGCCGACGGGCCGCGCGGCGAGTTCGTTCTCGACAAGGCGAGCAGCCGTCCAGTGGTGCTGCTCAGCGGCGGCGTTGGGCT
>NZ_SADP02000375.1:0-378 GCF_004010375.2 Mesorhizobium sp. M2E.F.Ca.ET.209.01.1.1
AACGAGGTTTCACGAGGCAGTGTCGGCGAGCTACAGGTTCGAGGGCCGGGAATGCTGTCGGGCTATTACAAGTCGCCTGGCGCCTCCGCCGATGCCTTCGACGACGCGGGATGGTTCAAGACCGGAGATCTCTTCCGTCAAGACAGCGACGGCTACTACTTCTGGGTCGCCCGGGCCAAAGACGTCATCAGGCGGAGCAATGAAAACATCTCGGCGACAGAGCTGGAGGAGGAAGTCGCCAGGCTCGCTGGGATACTGGAGGTCGCGGCAGTTCCGGTGCCCGACGATTATCGCGGCGAAGAGGTTAAACTTTACATCCGCCTGCAGCCCGGTTTTTCGACCAGTGAGGTTCCGCCAAAAGCGATCCTAGAGCACTGC
>NZ_SADP02000376.1:0-378 GCF_004010375.2 Mesorhizobium sp. M2E.F.Ca.ET.209.01.1.1
GTGGTCGGTGCGGCCGTCCAGGCCATGTACCGGTTCGACGAGACGCCCTGGGCGGTGTTCGGACGCTATGAATTCGAACGGAGGAAGTTCGAAACGTCCACCCAGGACCTCAGGGCAAACAAGGTCGTCATCGGCCTGCGCGCCAGCTTCGGCAGCGACTCCCTCTTCGACGAGGACCGCAACGGCGCGACCATGGACACTTATCGGCCCGCTTCGGTGGTCAACACGAAGTGAGCCGGCGGCACGGCTGCAAGCGCGGCCATGATCGCATCGGAATTTGCTGCATGACTGGAGGCAATCGCGTCCCGCCGCTCACGCTTGGGCGGTGCGTCGCTTCGAAAGCGACTGCCACAACTCGGTTTCGTCGGTGAAACCATC
>NZ_SADP02000037.1:0-32961 GCF_004010375.2 Mesorhizobium sp. M2E.F.Ca.ET.209.01.1.1
TCTGGCGGACCACCTCTACGCCGGCATACATAACGACTGTCAACGCGATCAGCAGACTTGAAACGGCAGCGATTGTAGGCGTGATCTCTTCCCGAATTCCCGACCACATCTTTATCGGTAAGGTGGTAGTGTCCGGCCCGCTCACGAAGAGTGACAGCACCAACTCATCGAAGGAATGCAGGAAGGCAAAGAATCCGGCGACGATTAACGCAGGACGCATGAGCGGGAGTACGATTTTCCAAATCGTGACGATCCGCGAGGCCCCCAAACTCGCGGCGGCGTGCTCTAGGCGGACGTTCAGGGCCTGTAGGCTTGCGGCGACAATCAGCACGACTAAGGGAACGGCGCCGATCGTATGTGCGATCACCAGAGCGAGATTCGTGTTGACGAGCTGCAACCGTGCAAAGAGGAAGTAGAGGGCAACCGCACTGACGATTACCGGCACGATCATCGGTGCAAGCAAGAGCTGGTATCCGACACGGCGCATCCGCGGACTGCCGCGCACGAGCGCCATCGCAGCCGCTGACCCGATGGCAAGGCTTGCAAATGCGGTAGCTGTTGCAATGCCCAAACTTTGCAGCGTGGCGGAGACCCACGCGCGGCTTGTAAAATATGCCTCATACCATTGCAGCGACAGGCCGGGGGGCGGGAAATCGAGGAAGCGCGAGGAACTGAATGAGATCGGAACAATGATCAGGATGGGACTGACCAGAAACACAGCAACGAGCAGACTGAAGCCGCGTAGCAGCTTGCCACCAAGAGCCGCACGCTCACAACCTATGGCGAATCCGGCCGGAACCCGAAGGCTGTGAGCGACCGCCCGCACCAGGGCCGTAGCGAGGTCAACAAGTTGGACGTAAGCGGTGGTTGAACGACGAACGGGTGTGCCAGCCGATTGGGCAGCCCCGTGCTGAGATCCGAGCAAGCTATCGATACCGACGAAATGATTGGAAATTGTATAGACCACCAGCGTGATCGAGAGCAGCACGGTAGCGGCAGCGGCTGCGAGTGGCCAATTCAGCGTCACGTTTGCATAAATGTCGATTTGCATCGGCAATAGGATTGTGTTCGGGCCGCCGAGCAGCGCGGGAGTGATGTAGAACCCCAGAGCGAACACAAAGACCAGCAGCCCGGCCGCGATCACGCCCGGTAAGCTCAAAGGAAAGAACACGCGCCAAAAATTCTGGGGCGCAGAGGCTCCGAGGGAGGCGGCAGCGCGAGTCAGACTGGATGGAATCCCTCTCATTACGCTGATGAGCACCAAAACCGTAAACGGCATGAGGATATAGACCATCGCTATGAGCACACTGAACTTATTGTAGATCAGGTCGATAGGTCGTTCGGTGATGCCGAAGTCCATTAGAAGTTGGTTAATAACGCCAAAGCGCCCAAGGATCACCATCCATGCATAGGTACGCACGAGGTAGCTCGTAAAGAACGGCAACACTACTGCAAGCAATAGCGCTCTGGCGACCCAGGTGCGGGCCGCAACGATCCAGAAGGCGAGTGGATACCCCATTAGAAGGCAAAGCAGCGTAACTGTTATTGCCAGCTCGAAGGTGTGACTGAGGATGATCCAGTTCGTTCGATCACCCAAGAACTCTTGGAAGTGTGCGAGCGTCGGTCCAGGATCGAACAGACTGAGAGAGAGGAGACCAGCGAGCGGGACGAAAAAGAAGATCCCGAGCAGAAGTGCCATTGGAGCAAGCAAGAGCGTGGCTTCGCGATTGTGTAGGGGCCACGCGATGGCCGCTCTGACGGTCTGGTATAAAGTGGCCATTAGCTGGCCACCCATTGGGTCCAGCGCTCCACGAGCACTTCGGTATTAGTTTTGCCCGAGGAGGATTGGGCTTCCCAGTAGGCCGGATCGTAGAAGAATTGCTTGTCAATGTTCTCGGGCGCGGTCGGCAGTTTGGCGGCCACACTGGGCTCAATGTAATTAAAGGCAGCCCGATTGAGCGGACCATAAAAGATGAGATTGTTGAGACGAGCTTGCGCCTGCGCGGAAGCCTGGTAGGCGACAAACCGCATGGCCGCAGCCCGGTTTTTCGTGCCCTTCGGAACGACCCAATGCAGCGGGCTAAGCATCCCTTCGTTCCACAGGTAATCAACGCCAGCGCCCTGCTCCTTAAGGATTTGCATTCGGCCATTCCATGCCGAGGACATCGCAACCTGACGATCCGATAGGAGCTGACCTGGTTCGGCGCCCACGCTCCAGAATTTCGTTATGTGCGGTTTGATGCGATCGAGAGACGCGAATGCCTGGTCGAAGTCGATTGGGTACAGCTTGTCCTTCGGAACTCCGGCTGCCAGCAACGCAAATTCGACCGTCCGTTCTCTGAGGGAGCGAGGCCCCGGAAACGCGCTGACGTCCCAGAACTCAGTCCATGAGCGGGGGCGCGGCTTGTCGGCCGGGTAATCGGCCGTGGAGAATGCCATCACGGTGCTGAACACGTACGAGCCCACGGCATATTTTGTCTTTGCCTCAGGAACAAGGTTATCCAACGTTTCCTTATCGAATGCCCCATAATCGATTTCTTCGACATACTTGTCTGCATCTGATCTAAACGCAGGGCCGGATATCTCCACCACATCCCATTGCACATTGCTGCTATCGACTTGCGCCTTAAGCTTCGCCGCGTCAGCCGGAGACACATAAGTCACCTTGATGCCTGTCTCACTCTGGAAGGGATCAACTACGGCTTTGCGGAACGCCTCCTCATACGATCCGCCACCGGAAACGACCACCAGGGTCGACTCTTGCGCTCGCAAAATGCTTGGGGCGCCAAGCACCAGCGCCGCTCCGCTGAGTCCTATTAGGGCCTGACGTCGCGTCGGCCGACTGGAGTTAATGTAGCGCCTCATGAGCTCTCTCCCTTATGAAGACCATATCGGAATGCGATCTGCGGCCGAGGTCACGTGCAACGAAGCCGCCTCAGCTTCGAGATGGTCGGGTACACCTTGTCTCGGGCCGTTCGCCTTCACAGAAAGAAGGCGTCCATCCCGCGCGTCCCAGCCAATTCGCACTTTCTCACCGACTTTGAACCGTGGAGAGGAGGCGCGATAAGCTACGGCTACAGTGAGAACTACGGAAAGGGCCGCACGTAGGCGTACTTGGCACTTGACGATGTTTCCGCGGTAAATAGACTCTTGGATCACACCCTCGAATTCGTTGTCAGCGCACGCGCCTGCTGCGAGAGGGACGATCTTCTCGGGTCGGACCATGAGGCTCACGGGTCCCATCACCTGGTCCTCGGCTCCCTGCCATGTCGCTCGAACCTGCAGGCCAGCGACATCGAGGAGGGGACCGTGATCTGTCTTTCCAACAAGACGAGCGTCGAGGAAGTTCGATTCGCCAATGAAGCTCGCAACAAAGCGGGTTTCCGGCGTCTCATATATCTCTTCCGGCGTACCAATCTGTTCGACCTTGCCCTCATTCATCACCACGATTCGGTCGGACATGGTGAGCGCTTCACTCTGGTCGTGGGTGACGAACACCATTGTTGTTCCAAGAGATTTTTGTAGGCGCTTCAGTTCGAGCTGCATGTGCTCTCGAAGTTGCTTATCAAGCGCACCAAGCGGTTCATCCATTAGAATTACACCTGGGCGGAACACAAGCGCACGCGCCAGTGCAACCCGCTGCTGTTGACCGCCGGACAGCTCGTGAGGCATGCGGCCCCCATATTCACCGAGCTGAACAAGATCGAGTGCCGCGGCGACACCGGCTCGAATGTCGTAGCCGGATATTCCGCGCATCTTCAACGCAAACGCCACGTTCTCGAAAACGGAGAGATGAGGAAATAGCGCGTAGTTCTGGAATACAACTCCGATGTTGCGCCTGTGGACTGGTAGCCTCGTTATTGGTCGAGCACCGACAAAAATTTGGCCGGCGCTTGGCGTTTCAAAACCCGCAACCATCATCAACGTTGTCGTTTTCCCGGATCCGCTTGGGCCAAGAAACGAGACAAACTCGCCAGCCTCGATCTGGACCGAAATATCACTAACGGCTCGGACGGTGCCGTATTGCTTACAAAGTCGCTCTAGCCGCAGCGGTTCACCTCGGGACATCTAAACCTCGTCCGTGTTGCAAATAATGCAATGGTGTTGCAATTACGTTTAGAAGCTGACAGGGGTGTGAACACTTGTCAAGTGGAGCGGAGGAGTCATCCATGAAGTCTGTCAAATATCCCCCGAGCGGCCGTGACCGAGCCCGTGGGTTAACAAAGTGCAACGCGCCTTAAATCTGCTGATGGTCGTTGGCGCGAGTGAAAGGCCGTCGGAGTGAATGAGATCGCGCGGCGGCTAGGACAGCATGCAAGCGATGTCAGGCAACTGTCAGGGTCTCTCCTGCTTGTTGGGTCCGCCTCCTTGCATACCGTCGGCACCGAATCTGTGCCGCAGGTGGGGAGTCACGACGTAACCTTCTACTCCTGGCGCAAGAAGGGATGGACACCGTGCAGGTCCGCGCGCGGCCGCCTTACGGCAGGAAGCCTGCAGTCATCTCGGTGCTAGATGGCGACAATATGGAAACTGCATTTGACGCAAGCTGCTACATGATTGATCCTTGATTGAATGAAGTTGCTAGCCTGCAGCAAGCTGCGTACCTGCGGCGTTTCGAACTCTGGTCCGGCAAGTACACTTAACTGCATGAAACCGTCTGCACTTGCGCGAGGATGCATGCTTCGACCTCCGCGCAAGCGAGCCTGTGCGAACCATTAGACGGAGGCGAACGCTGCCGAATGAACGGGGCGGAGGGCGCAGACGAGGACCCAGGTTCGCGAACGGCTTTTGCGCCGCTCAGGAATCCGACCTTTCGTTCGATCTGGCTCGCCACGCAGGTTTCCAGCCTGGGCTGGTTGATGCAGACTGTTGCCATCAGCTGGCTGATGGCGACGATCTCGACTTCCGATCTTATGGTCGCGCTGGTACCGGCGTCATCGACGCTGCCCGCCTTCATTCTTTCTGTCTTCGTCGGGGCCATCGCCGACAATTTCAACCGCCGCAAGGTCATGTTCGCCGGCCGGTGCATTATGGTCATAGCATCTGCGATGCTGGCCACCTCTGTAGCGCTGGGCTTTGTAGACCCTTGGATGATCCTCGGCTTCAGCTTCTTGATCGCATGTGGCGGTGCCATCAACGATCCCGCATGGCAAGCCTCGGTTGGCGATATGGTAGACCGACGCGATGTTCCCGCTGCCGTCACCCTCCTCTCCGTCGGCTTCAACACTGTCCGGACCGTGGGCCCGGCGCTCGGCGGCATCCTGGTTGCCTCGTTCGGGCTTGTGACGGCTCTCGCCGTGACCACACTCACATATCTGGTACCTCTGGGGACCATATGGCGCTGCAAATGGAAGGTTCGTTCTTCGCCTCTGCCGCGTGAGCCGATGAGCACGGCGATCTATGACGGGCTGCGCTTCACGGCGATGTCTTCGGAAATCAAGACGGCGATCGCTCGCGGAACCCTCTTTGGCTTGGCGGGCATCGGCATACTCGCGCTGCTGCCCCTGGTCGTCCGGGATCAGCTGGGAGGAGGACCGCTGGCCTATGGCGCCCTCATGGCCGGCTTCGGGACAGGCGCTGTCTTCGCCGGCGTCTCCAACGGCGTATTCAGAAGGCGTTTGTCTCAAGAACGGCTGATGACGCTCGCCTGCATCGCCTGCGCGGCGTGCTCCCTCTCCCTTGCATTGACCTCCTCGATTGCAGTGGCGGCAATCGCGCTCGCTTTGGGCGGCGCGGGTTGGGTCACGGCCTGGTCCGGGGTTGGCGTGAGCGTGCAGCTGGCAAGCCCGCGCTGGGTCGTGGGGCGCACCATCTCGATCTATTATGCGTTGATAGACGGCGGCATCGCGGCTGGCAGTTGGGTGTGGGGCACGGTGGCCCAGAACCATTCCCTGGCCTGGGCGCTGGAGGGTTCTGCTGGTGCTCTGTTGCTCGTCGCTGCGGCCGGCGTCCTGTTTCCTCTTCGCGAGCGCCACGACTCCGAGCCCGATCCTCTAGAGCAATTCGACACCCCGGCAGTCGCCCTCAATCTCAAGCCAAGAAGCGGTCCCATCGTCGTCAAAGTCGAATATCTGATACCCGCCGAAAACGTCGATGCTTTCCTGGACCTCATGCGCGAGCGGCGGCATGTACACAGCCGCGTCGGTGCTCGACACTGGACTCTCCAGCGCAACCTTCAGAAGCCTATGCAGTGGACAGAGACATTCCGCACGCCGACCTGGACCGACTACCTTCGCCTCAACCATCGCCTCACGACAGAGGATAGGCACCTAGACGAAAGGGTCCTCCTCCTGCACGAGGGAGAGCTTCCACCTCAATTGACGCTTTTGATCGAGCGACCGACGGGCCCCGCTCGCAAAGCCGAGCACTCGACGTCTTATGTTCCCCATCATTGACCCCTTTAGAACAGTGCGGGTCCGCGACCCCTCGCCGTGTTAGCGCTGGCAGGAGGAGCATAACTGGACTACGCTGGCCCACAGCAACGACTTCTTCCCTCACCAGCCCAGTGGCAACGAGCCAAGAGTTTTCGAGGATGGAACGGCGAGAGCCGAGAAGCAGCGATCCACTTCAGTTCGGCTGCGCGGGAGCGAATACAGCCGCGCCCAGCACCACATCGCAACAACGGGGATCGACCAGTCGGGCAACCGGGGTCGTGTAGGCGGTAAGGCAGACGATCGGCGTCCCACCCTTTCGCGCACGAATATCCGGCGGCGTTACCGCCCTTGTATCAGCAACCACACTCAAAGAGGGCTCCTTCCCTTGCGTCAACAATCGTGCGGTGTCGCGTGTGGCATATTTTTGTGCAGGTGCGAAGAACTAATTTGCCACGCACGTGAGTTGACGCGCTGACGGTTATTGGTGAGAACAAAATTCAATCGGTTCAGCTACTTCTTGGCTTACCCAAGCACATCAGAGATCATGAGCGATCGCGCAAAAGGGACTACAAAAGGCGGGCGCAGAGCCAAGGCCGACACGGCTAAGGTCGACCTGACCGCGGTCGTCGTCGCGGTGAACGAGAATGAACCGTGTGTCCTCACCATCGGACAGACTGACACTTTGCCCTCCGGCCCGCTTGCGCTCGAGCACCGATCGCTGCAGTCCGGTTTGAGAACGTGGGTCGAGGAACAGACCGGCCACCCACTGGGATATATCGAGCAGCTCTACACCTTTGCCGATCGGGACCGAGCCGGCACCGAGCTTGAGCGGCGAGTCATCTCCATCAGCTATCTCGCACTCACCCGTAAGGAACATGCGACCGCTCCGTCCAGGTCCGGCTGGCGAAGCTGGTACGACTATTTTCCATGGGAGGATCACCGTGCCGGAACTCCACCGATGGTGTCGGACGTCCTGCGGCCTCGCCTGAGCGAGTGGGCGGAGAGCGCGGACGACAACGCGACGCGCCTCGAGCGCGGAAGGCGCGGCAATCGCCTTCGGCTTCGACGAACGCCCGTGGAACGAGGATCTCGCACTCAAGCGCTACGAGCTGCTTTATGAAGCAGCCCTTGTGGAAGAGGCGGTGCGCGGTTCGGTCCT
Organism: Mesorhizobium sp. M2E.F.Ca.ET.209.01.1.1; assembly: GCF_004010375.2. NCBI lineage: Bacteria > Pseudomonadati > Pseudomonadota > Alphaproteobacteria > Hyphomicrobiales > Phyllobacteriaceae > Mesorhizobium > Mesorhizobium sp. M2E.F.Ca.ET.209.01.1.1. The sequence goes on from NZ_SADP02000037.1 coordinate 7,534, forward strand.
CCCCCTGCCGGTTCGCGGCAAGCCCATGGTTTCCGATCATCGTCGCATCCTCGCAACGGGCATTGCGCGGCTGCGCTCCAAGATCAAGTACCGGCCGGTCGTCTTCGAACTGATGCCGCCGGCTTTTACGCTTCATCAGCTGCAGCGCACCGTGGAGGCGCTTGCCGGCAGGCTCGTCCACAAGCCGAACTTTCGTCGCCTCATCGAGCAGCACGAACTGGTCGAAGAAACTGGCGAAACTAGCGCGGAGACAGGGGGCCGGCCGGCGAAGCTTTATCGCTTCCGCCACGCCGTGCTCGAAGAGGGGGAGCTCGCCGGGGCAAAATTGCCGCTCGCGCGGGGTTGACCGCTTATACTCACTACGAATATATGCGCCTTATATTCAGGTAGGTATAACCGGAGAGCTCGATGAGCGCGATGCTACCTTCGGGCGCGTCCCTGTACGACCGCGTTCGGCGCGTAATCCCCCCGATCGAATGGCCGGCGTTCAGCGACGACATAGACGCCATCCTCGCGCTGAAGCGCGAGCGCAATGCGGTCGTCCTGGCGCACAATTATCAGACACCGGAGATCTTCCACTGTGTCGCCGACATCGTCGGCGACAGCCTGGCGCTCGCCCGCAAGGCAATGACGGTTGAAGCGGATGTCATTGTGCTGGCCGGCGTGCATTTCATGGCCGAGACGGCAAAGCTGCTCAATCCGCAAAAGACGGTGCTGATTCCCGATCTTGCGGCCGGCTGCTCGCTGGCGGACTCGATTGCCGCCGAGGACATCCGGCTGCTGCGGCAACGCTATCCCGGCGTGCCGGTCGTTACCTACGTCAACACGTCGGCCGCAGTGAAGGCCGAGTCCGATATCTGCTGTACCTCGGGCAATGCGAAGGCCGTTGTGGAGTCGCTGGGCGTTCCCCGGGTGATCATGCTGCCGGACGAGTATCTGGCCCAGAACATCGCCGCCCAGACCGACGTGCAGATCATCGCCTGGAAAGGGCATTGCGAAGTGCATGAGCGCTTCACGCCTGCCGACATCCGCGAGTTGCGTGAAACTCATCCGGGCGTAACGGTGCTCGCGCATCCCGAATGCCCGCCTGACGTGGTGGCCGTAGCCGATTTTTCCGGGTCGACCGCTGCCATGTCCGACTATGTCGAAAGGCAAAAGCCGCCGCGCGTCGTGCTGCTGACGGAATGCTCGATGAGCGACAATGTCGCGCTCCAGCATCCGGAACTCGAGTTCATCCGGCCCTGCAATTTGTGCCCCCATATGAAGCGGATAACGCTCGCCAATATCCGCGCCGCGCTCGAGCAGAACCGCCATGTCGTGACCATCTCACCCGAGATCGCCGGCCGCGCGCGGCTGGCCGTCGAGCGGATGCTCGCCGTATGAGCGCGGATGTCCGCAGCTTCTTTGGCCGGCCCATCATAATTGGCGGCGGCATTGCCGGATTATTGACCGCGCTTCATCTGGCGCCAGAACCCGTGCTTGTTTTGTCCAGGACGCCGCTCGGATCAGAAGCATCGAGTGCGTGGGCACAGGGCGGCCTGGCTGCCAGCCTCGGCGATGACGACAACCCAATGCTGCATCTGGCCGATACGCTCGCCGCTGGCGCCGGGCTCTGCGACGCAGAAATCGCAACCCGCATCCTTCATGCGGCCCCTAGCGCGATTGAGAACCTGTCGACCCTTGGGGTCCGCTTCGATCGGACGCCTGAAGGAGCACTGCGCCTTGGATTGGAGGCCGCGCACGGTCGCCGGCGCATCGTTCATGCTGACGGCGACGGCAGTGGACAGGAGATCATGCGCGCGCTGGTCGAAGCCGTGCGTTCTGCTCCGTCGATTGTGATGGTCGAGGGTGTGGAGGCGCGGCGGCTGGCGGTGGAGGACAACAAGGTCACGGGCGTTTGGGCAAGCTGTTCGACTAGTCCTGTGTTCCTGGGTACGGGACGGGTCGTCCTCGCGACCGGCGGGATTGGCGGGCTGTTTCACGACTCGACAAACCCGCTAGGCAGCTCCGGACAGGGGCTGGCACTTGCGGCGCGCGCCGGTGCTGTCCTTGCCGACCTCGAGTTCATCCAGTTCCACCCGACCGCGCTTGATGGGCCGGCTCGCCCGATGCCGCTGATCAGCGAAGCGGTTCGCGGTGAAGGCGCAACGATTGTCGACGAAACCGGCCAGCGCTTCCTCGAATATTTGCAGGACGCGGAACTCGCGCCGCGCGACGTCGTGGCGCGCGCCATCTGGACGCATCTTTCGAACGGCCACCGCGTCTTTCTGGATGGACGAGAAAAGCCCGGCCCGACATTCGCGCGGCAGTTTCCGACGATCGCCTCGGCCTGCCGGGGCGCAGGCATCGACCCGGCGCAAGACCTCATTCCGATACGGCCGGCCCAGCACTATCACATGGGCGGCGTCGCGGTGGACCGGGACGGACGTACCTCCGTTGCCGGACTGTGGGCTTGCGGCGAAGTCGCCTCGACCGGACTGCACGGCGCCAACAGGCTTGCCAGCAACTCGCTGACCGAGGCGATTGTATGCGCGCACTGGGTCGCTGAAAGCGTGGCGGGATCTCCCCTCGGCGTCAGAACAAGATTGACGGCACGGGAAATCCGGCGCCCGATCCACTCTCCTTGCGCCCTCTCCTCTCACGCAGCCTTGGCGTGAAGCGCAATGGCGAGATGTTGCGCGAGGCCGTGAGCACATTGCTTCCGCTGGCCAAACGCCACGATGCGGCGTCCGATCCCGCGGTAGTGGGACTGCTGATCGCGGTTGCGGCCTTCCTGCGCGAAGAAAGCCGCGGCGCTCACCACCGCACGGACTTTCCTTATCGTGCTGACATCGCGCGCCGCTCCAGGCTCACGCTGGAAGAAGCCTTGACGAAAGCCGAGGAATTCCCATGTTCTCCAACGCTTGAAGACGTCGAGCAATGAACCTCTCGCCGCTTCCCGCAATCATGCTTGAGCCCCTGGTGCGGGCAGCACTTCTGGAAGATCTCGGCCGGGCGGGTGATCTGACGACCGACGCCATCGTGCCGAAGAACCATCACGCGACGACCGTGCTTTCGGTGCGCCAGGCCGGAACTGTCGCTGGGCTCGATCTGGCGATGCTCGCCTTCCGGCTCATCGACCAGAACGTCGAATTGACCGTTAAGCGAGCAGACGGCAGCGAAGTCTCGCAAGGAGAGATCATTGCAACGGTGAGCGGTCCCGCCCGGACCATTCTCACCGCGGAACGGACGGCACTCAATTTTCTGTGCCATCTGAGCGGCATCGCCACGGCGACAGCATCGATCGTAGATGCGGTCCGCGGGCACGATGCGAAGATCGTCTGCACGCGCAAGACGACGCCCGGATTGCGGGCGCTGGAAAAATACGCCGTGCGCGCAGGTGGGGGGTCCAATCACCGCTTCGGCCTCGACGACGCCATCCTGATCAAGGACAACCACATCGCCATCGCCGGCGGAATACGCCCGGCGCTCGAGCGGGCACGAAACAGCGCCGGCCATCTGGTCAAGATCGAAGTCGAGGTCGATACCCTAGCCCAGTTGGAGGAGGTCCTAGGGTTCGCTCCCGACGCCGTCCTGCTCGACAACATGTCGGTCGACGAATTGCGCCAGGCGGTGGGTATGGTTGCGGGCCGGGCGATCACTGAAGCGTCGGGCAGCATCACCGCCGTGACCGCGCCCGCCATCGCCGCGACCGGTGTCGATCTGATCTCAATTGGCTGGCTGACCCACAGCGCGCCGATCCTGGATATTGGCCTCGACTATCGGAGCTCATGATCGCACGACGAACGGACGGCAGCGGGCTGATAGAGTTTCCGATCCCTGTCAATCGGCCAGGAAAGAAGCCGTAAAGGCCGGAACCCCCAAGGAACAGGAAGAGATGCACGCATCGAACTCGACGAAGACAATGCCACAGGCGCAATCCAATGATTGTGGGATGTGGACCCTAGAAAAGGCGCAGGCGCTGCACGACGCACCTTCAACAATCTTCTGTTCCTGGCGCAAACCGTTCACCGCCAGAATTTCGATCCCAACAAGGTCCAGCTGAGCCGGCTTCTTAGCATCAAAACAGGTGGATGCCCGGAGGATTGCGGCTATTGCAGCCAGTCGGCGCATCACGAAAGCGGGTTGAAGGCGTCGAAGCTGATGGAGGTCCGGCGCGTCATCGCCGAGGCGACCAAGGCGCGCGATGCCGGCGCCACGCGCTATTGCATGGGCGCCGCCTGGCGAAACCCCAAGGCGCGCGACATGGATGCGGTGGTGGCGATGGTCGAGGGCGTCAAGGCGCTGGGCATGGAGACCTGCATGACGCTCGGCATGCTCGATCTTGAGCAGACCGCTCGTCTGAAGCAGGCGGGCCTCGACTACTACAACCACAACATCGATACGTCGGACCGCTACTACAGCGAGATCATCAGCACGCGCACCTTTGCCGACCGGCTGGATACGCTCGCCAATGTCCGCGGCAGCGGCATCAAGGTCTGCTGCGGCGGCATTGTCGGCATGGGCGAAGAGCCGGTGGACCGGATTGACATGCTGGTCACGCTGGCCAATCTGCCGGAACATCCGGAAAGCGTCCCGATCAACATGCTTATCCCGATCGCCGGCACCCCGCTGGCGGAAGCCAAGCCCATCGAGCCGATCGAATTTGTGCGCGTGATCGCCCTGGCGCGCATCATGATGCCGAAATCGCATGTTCGTCTTTCCGCCGGTCGCACCGCCATGACCGACGAGATGCAGGCGCTGTGCTTCTTTGCCGGCGCTAACTCGATCTTCGTCGGCGACACGCTGCTGACGGCGGACAATCCCGGCGAGGACAAGGATACTCTGCTATTCCAGCGTCTCGGCATCGAACCGATGGAAATCGGCACGCAATGAACGAGGCACTTCTTGCCCGGTATGACGCATCCTTGCGTGGACTGGCGCGCAAGGATCGCCTGCGGACGCTTGCGCCGCGCGCCGGGCTCGACTTCTCGTCGAACGACTATCTCGGACTTGCCGCCTCCAAAAGACTTGGCGATGCGGTTGCGGCTGCGATTGCGCGGGGCACGCCGGTTGGCGCCACCGGGTCGCGGCTGTTGCGCGGCAATGCACCGGAACACGAGGCACTGGAGGCGGACGCCGCGGCATTCTTCGGCGCCGAACGCGCACTGTTCTTTGGCAGCGGCTACATCGCCAACTTCGCTCTCCTGACCGCGCTGCCGCAGAAGGGCGACCTGCTGGTTCTCGACGAACTCGCCCATGCCAGCATGCATGAGGGCGCACAGGCCGGACGCGCCCAGTTTGTAGTGGCTAAGCACAACGACGTCGATGCCGTCGATGAGGCAATCACGCGCTGGCGCGCCGAGGGCGGCATGGGACGCGTCTGGATCGGGGTCGAAAGCCTCTACAGCATGGATGGCGACCGCGCGCCGATGGAGAGCCTCGTCGCGCTTGCCGATCGGCACGAGGCATTCCTCGTCGTCGACGAAGCGCATGCCACCGGCGTCTGGGGACCGGACGGCCGGGGACTGGCCGCCGCCTTCGAGGGCCGCGACAACATCATTGCGCTCCATACTTGCGGCAAGGCGCTCGGCGCATCCGGCGCACTCGTCGCCGGGCCGAGGACGCTGTGCGATTATCTCGTCAACCGTTGCCGGCCACTCATCTACGCCACCGCGCCATCGCCGCTGATGGCAGTCGCGGCGTGCGAAGCGCTCGCCATGCTGTCCGACGAGCCGCTGCGCCGCGTTCAGCTGCGTGAACGCGTCGCCTTCGCGGGCCGCCAACTGGCCGAGCGCTGCGGCGTGATGCCGAGCGGCTCGCAGATCCAGCCCTTTGTCATCGGCGACGTCAGGCGCACCATGGCGGTGGCGGCGGCACTGCAGGCACGCGGCTACGACATACGCGGCATTCGTCCGCCGACCGTGCCGGAGGGCACGTCGCGCCTGCGCATTTCGCTGACGCTCAACGTAGCCGAAGCTGACATTTCCGCCATGGTCGAGGCGCTCGTTGAGGTGTTGGCCCAAACATGACCGGAGGCGACATGACCCAACGCATCGTCATCACCGGAACAGACACCGGAATCGGCAAGACCGTGTTTTCGGCTGGGCTCGCCGGCCTGCTCGACGGCTTCTACTGGAAACCGGTGCAATCAGGTCTCGACAACGAGACTGACAGCGAGGTGGTTGCGCGGCTTGCCGGCCTGCCGCCAGGGCGCGTGCTGCCGGAGGTCTACCGCTTGAGCAAGCCCCTGTCGCCGCATCGTTCAGCTGAGATCGACGGCGTCTCGATCGAGGCTGCCGATCTTTCATTTCCGGTCCTGCCGGCGCCGCTCGTGATCGAGGGTGCGGGCGGCCTGATGGTGCCGCTCAACCGGCGCACAAGGTTCATCGACATCTTCGCTGAGTGGCGGCTGCCGGTCATTTTGTGTGCCCGCACCACGCTCGGCACAATCAACCACACGCTGCTGTCGATCGAGGCCCTTCGGGCGCGCTCCATCCCGCTGGCCGGCATCGCTTTCATCGGCGATGAGATGGCCGACACGCAACGGACAATCGTGGAAATGGGCGGTGTACCGCAGCTCGGCAGGCTGCCGTATCTCGACCCGCTGACGGACAAAACGCTGCGAGACGCAATGATTGCCGGCTTCGCCTTCGCCTCGTGCACGGGAGATCACTGATGTCGCAGTCCCGTGTGTGGCATCCCTTCACCCAGCACGCGCTAGAGCCGGTGATCCCTGAAATCGTCCTGACGGAGGGCGCCTATCTCCACAAGGCTGGCGGCACGCGCATCCTGGACGCGATTTCCTCCTGGTGGGTCGTCACGCATGGTCACCGCCATCCCCGCATCATGAAGGCCATCGAGGCGACCGCGGCGAGCCTCGACCAGATCATCTTCGCCGGCTTCACGCACAAGCCGGCCGAGCGCCTGGCCGAGGCGCTGGTCGGTCTCGCTCCTTCCGGCCTCGACCGGGTGTTCTATTCCGACAGCGGCTCGACCTCCGTCGAAGTCGCGTTGAAGATAGCGCTCGGCTATTTCGGCAACATAGGCGGGCCGCGCTCGCGGATCGTCGCCATGGAGCACAGCTATCATGGCGACACGATCGGCACGATGAGCGTCGGCGCCCGCGGCGTGTTCAACGCTGCCTACGAGCCGCTGCTGTTCGAGGTCGATACCATTCCCTTTCCGGCCGCGGGCCGCGAGCAGGAGACGCTGGATCGGTTCGAGGCCGTCAGCCGCGACCGACGCGCCGCCGCCCTGATCGTCGAGCCGCTCGTTCTTGGCGCCGGCGGCATGCTGATGTATGCGGCCTGGGTTCTGACCGAATTGAAGAAGATTGCCGAAGCCTCCGGCACGCTCGTGATCGCCGACGAAGTCATGACCGGCTGGGGGCGAACCGGAACCATGTTCGCCTGCGAGCAGGCATCCGTCTCGCCGGACATCCTGTGCACGTCGAAGGGCCTGACCGGCGGCGTGATCCCGCTGGCGGCTACGCTCGCCACCGATGCCATCTTCCAGGCCCACTATTCCGAAGACCGGAAGAAGACCTTCTTTCATTCGAGTTCCTACACTGCCAATCCGATTGCTTGCGCGGCAGCACTCGCCAATGTCGAGATCTGGCGTGACGAGCCCGTGGCCGAGCGGGTCGCGGCCTTGAGCGCGATGCAGGCCGCCGGACTTCGGCGCTTTCGCGACAATCCGTTCTTCACCGACAGCCGGACGACCGGCACGATCGCGGCGCTCGATTTGCGCGCCGGCTCTGCGGGCTATCTGGCCGAGATCGGGCCGAAGCTGCGCGCCTTTTTCCTCGAGCGCGGCCTGCTTGTTCGTCCGCTCGGCAATGTCCTCTACCTTCTCCCGCCCTATTGCATCACCGGCGACGAGTTGGACGGACTCTATGACGCGATCGAAGAAGCCGGCGAACGCTTCGGTTCGAGGCCATGAGCCGATCGTCGCGCCTTCTCGGGTTTGGTCATCATGTGCCGGCGCGCAGGGTCGAGAACCCGGAAATCGAAAACCGTCTCGGGCTCGAACTTGGCTGGATCGAGCGGCGCACCGGAATTCGCTCGCGATTCTGGGCAACGGACGAAGACACGTTGTCTGGCCTGGCCGCCCGTGCCGGCGACATGGCGCTGGCGAATGCCGGCATTGACCGCAGCGACATTGGTCTGCTGTTGCTCGCCACCTCGACGCCCGACCATCTCCTACCGCCCAGTGCGCCGCTGGTCGCACACCGGCTCGGGCTCGGCCAAGCCGGCGCGGTCGATCTGACCGGCGCCTGCGCCGGCTTCATCTATGCGCTGATGTTCGCGGATGGCTTCACCCGCCTGCACGGCAAAGCGGCCCTGGTCATCGCCGCCAACATCCTCAGCCGCCGCATCAATCCGGCCGAGCGCGCCAGCGCCGTACTGTTTGCCGATGCCGCCGGCGCCCTGGTGATTGGTCCGTGCGAGGGTCCGGATCGGGGCATTCTCGGTGCGTCGGTGGATTCGGACGGCTCGCGCTACCGGCTGATCCAGATCCCGGCGGGCGGAAGCAACATCCCATTCCAAAGTGGCCTGGATCTCGGGCAAACCCGAATGACGATGACCGACGGCCGGGAAGTCTTCGCCAAGGCTGTCGAGATGATGACCGATTGCTCGACAAGCGCGCTCGCCGCTGCCGGAGTACGCCCACAGGATGTCGACAGGTTCGTACCGCATCAGGCCAATGCCCGCATTTTCGATGCGGTCGGGAGGAACCTTGGCATTGCCGATCAAGCAATCGTCAAGACGATTGCCGAATACGGCAATTCTTCCGCCGCGACGATCCCGCTCTCCCTGTCACTGGCCCATCGGACTGAGCCGTTTCGACCGGGCGAGAAAATCCTTCTGGCGGCAGCGGGTGCTGGTCTCAGCGGCGGCGCACTCGTCGTCGTAGTTTAGCCGCATAACTGGCTGCTCCGAGAGCGGCAGGACCACCAGTCATTCATGATGGATAGGACAACAGACCAATGCGAAAAATAGTAGCCGGCAAGCTGCACGGCATCTACGTCACCGAAGCGAACCTCAACTGCCACGGGTCGATAACGCTCGACCCTGACCACTGCGAAGAAGCAGGCATCCTGCCCATGGAATTCGTGGACATATGGAACAAGAATTCCGGTGCGCGGATTTCGACCTATGTCATCCTCGGCGAACGCGGCTCACGCTGCTGCATCCTCAACGGCGCGGCGGCCCGCACCTGCCAGCCCGACGACCAGATCATTGTCTGCAACTCGATCTACCTGGACGAAGCGCATATCGCCTCGCTGAAGCCGCGGATCGTTACGTTCGACCAGGATAACCATATACTCGACCGCCTGAGCTACTCCGTCGACCTTGACGCAGATGGCCGCTACACCTTCTCGATTCTTGACGAGGCGAACGAGGTTCTGTCCATTCCTGCCCTGGTCTCCGGGGCGTGACACCCGCCGAGACTCTCCGCCCCTCGTAACTCGTACAGCGCTGAAGAGTGGACCTAAGCTTCAGGATCAATGAAGCTTCGAGGAGAGGCCCGCCGCGTCTTTAGCCACAGCGGGCTTTCGTGAGATCGCACGCAATGTCGGCATCTCCACGGTTGAGCCAACAGCCACGCGGCTCGACTCCCTGTCTGAAGTCACTTGCGGTGGCGGCTTGCAAATTCATGCTGTTTTTCGAGCGCCGCGGCCAGGTCCTTGACGACCTGGGTTTTCGTGATCTTGGCCGCCGTGTCATTAGCCGCAAGCAGCATTGTAAGTGGCCTTTCGCCGATGTGTTTTTCCGCCAGCGCAAAAGGCGCGCCAGCCATCCAACGTCTCCCCCAGACATCAGTGTTCGTCAATTGGTGGCCTGCTAGCAAGGCCGAGCCTGGCGCGTTAGCCATCGGCGAAATTCTCGGCGGGACACTGTATCTTGAACCGATGAACTGTCAGTTTGCCGTCCTCCACAATATGAACGACCCATCCCCACCGCAACGCTTGACGCGCACGTCGTTTGGTTCGCCAGCCACCATCGCTGCCCCTCATTTTCGTCGCCCTGGACCGAGACTGGAAGTCGCTCCATGCACGGCGAAAAACACGGGACCTTACGTTACGTCAAGCAGAGATTTTCTGATGGCTGATGGTTTGTCGATTTGACCACGGCGACAATTTAGGCCCCGAACGTCCGGGCGCGCGGTATCTTGCGCTCGGATCGATTTAGATGCCCAAATTTTGCATTTTAATACAGCCTTAATTATCCGCATCTAATGTGAGTGGGAACGCGTATTCAGTTCGAGTAACTCTGCAAAAAAGCCCGCCGCTCTCGCCCGCAAGAGTGGCGGGTTTTTCGGTTGGGAACACTGGTGCGGTCGGTGCGGATGCTGCCTCAGCACAAGCGCCGTGGGCGTCTTTCTTCCCTCCCCCTTTCCACCAATGTCACGATGCTACTTTTCGCGGCGAAGCGCTGGTCGAGGAGGAAGCTGAACGCGCCAACCGAAGTCCCCGGCTCTCTGATGCTGGGCACCGGGCCGTCCCCCTAAGCACGCGCTTTGGCGCCGCGGGGGTGCTCGGGCAATCGTTTCGGTCTCGACGAGATCGTTGCAGAAGAACAGGAGAACGCCTGCCCCACCTGCCAGTTCGATTCTGCTGCTTTACATGCGGCTAGTCTGTTCGCAGCCATCGGTGAGCGTGCCGGACCGGACTTCTCCGAATGATCGATTCCAATCTTCGGGATAGAAGAGATCAAGGACAGGCTTGGCTGCGTTTCAGGTCAGGATCGCTCGCTCATGCTACATCGAGCATGGATGTGCCCAACTGCGGTCGGATCAGAACGCGCAAGACGGGATGAGTCCCTATTGACCACAGTGCAGGACGAGCATCGCAATAGTCTTGACGGGGCTTTATTGCTTTCAGCGGTAACCGCCACTATGTAGCGACACTTCGCCGACTGTCTTTCAAGCCACCCGGAGAGTTTCATGACAGAAGAAGCCGACAACACCGTCGCCGTCCTCATCGAGCTCACCGCCGATGTCGTCTCAGCCTATGTCTCCAGCAATCCGGTCCCGGTGGGTGAACTCCCTGCCCTGATCGGCCAGGTGCACGCGGCACTCAAAGGCACGGCCGGCGCCAGTATTTCCGCAGAAGAACCGGAGGTTCTCAAGCCTGCCATATCGATCAGGAAGTCGGTGACGCCGGACCACATCATCTGCCTTGAGGACGGCAAGAAGTTCAAATCGCTCAAGCGCCATCTGTCGACCCATTATGGGCTGACGCCGGACGCATATCGCGCCAAATGGGGTCTGCCGGCTGATTATCCCATGGTCGCGCCGAATTACGCCGCCACGCGCTCGGCATTGGCCAAGACGATGGGTCTCGGACGCAAACCAGTAGAGCCGGAACAGCCGGCACCGGCGAAGCGGACCCGCAAGAAGGTCGCAGCTTGATTTCAGCAATCGAGCTTTGTTCTGGGGTACGCAGTTGCCATTGGCTCTGTCCGGAATATGAAAAGGCGGGGTCTATCCCGCCTTCCCTTTCAAGCCGCTTGGCTTCCCCGGGACTCCGCGCAGCCTTGCAGCAGCCTGCATTTCGCGCGACCGTCAGTACATCCGGGCGGACCGCGTCCATCCGCTGTTGACAGGAGCCAGGGGAAAAAATTTCAGCCAGCTTTGCTGAGGCTGCCAGCTGAGGACTTTCCGGTGCGGCGGTCCTGTTCGATTTCATAGTTGATCTTCTGGCCATCAGCGAGGGTCGAGAGGCCTGCTCGTTCAACGGCGGAAATGTGGACAAAAACATCCTGACCGCCATTGTCGGGCTGGATAAACCCAAATCCCTTTGTGCTGTTTAACCACTTCACCGTTCCAGTCGCCATATGCGTTTTCCTTTGTAACAAATGCAACGTCGGCAGGCCGTCAGGCCAGTCCCGATTCATAACCGAAACTTCTGCGTCAGGGCAGTAAAAACGAGAAAGTTGCAAGGCCGGTTTTGACCGGCGGCTGCAACCTCTCATGTATCGTCCAGCACCCCCCGTTGGGGCTCACGTCACGACACGCCTTGCGGCCCCGATGCGATACCTGAGAGGGACGGCGCTGCAAGCGCTACGAGCCGGGGCGACGAGAAGTTGATCGCTTGGGGCAAATGGGGGCCCAGGACGAAGCCGGTATAGAACGGTTCGGCCTCGCCGGTTCAGACGGAAGCGGGCCGTCGGCCTTTCCCGCGGCAGGTCCACCCGGCCCAAGGATGCACGATTTTCGTGAGAGGTGGTCCTATGCAAAAGCCACACGTGGGCAGTAGATGTCCCCCCGGCCGGACAGGCCAAGAGCTTTAAGGAATCGACATTGCCGCTGCTCCCGCCTTTGATCCGCCACCTCAAATCTCCTGACCTGTTTGGCAGCCTTGACCGCCTGCCGGCGCTTGGCAAACCAGTCAGTGAGCGCACATTTGTGGTCCTCACCCATCGACAGGCGAAGTGCTGGCAGAGCTTCCCGACATGGGCGTCGAGGAGACACGCACTGCGATCGATAGAGCATATAGAGCGCAGCCTGGATGGGCGGCATTGACGGCCCGTGAACGCAGCGACGTTCTGTGGCGCTGGCATCAGCTGATTATCGACCACGCCGATGACCTTGCCGCGAGTATTGACCGCGGAAATGGGCAAGCCCCTTGCCGAGGCTAACTCGGAAGTGTCGCATGCGGCGGCGTACCTGCAATGGTACGCCGAAGAGGCCAACCGCATCTATGGCGAGACGATCTCCGCGCCATCGACGGACCGTCGCCTGCTGGTGATCAAGCAGCCGATCGGCGTCGTCGGCACGATTACGCCGTGGAATTTCCCGGCCTCCATGGTGGCGCGCAAGATCTCGCCGGCCTTGGCCGCGGGCTGCACGATCGTGCTGAAACCCGCTGAACAGACGCCGCTCGTGGCGGGTGCAATGTTTGCCCTTGCGCATGAGGCTGGCTTTCCCGAAGGCGTGGTCAACCTGATCTATGCGTCTGAAGGCGATGCCGTCGGCCGTGAACTCTGCACAAACCCCAAGGTCCGCAAGATCAGCTTCACCGGCTCGACCGAGGTCGGCCGACTGCTCATGCGCCAATGCTCGGACCAGATCAAGAAGGTCAGTCTCGAGCTCGGCGGCAATGCGCCTTTCATCGTCTTTGACGATGCAGTCGTCGATGCGGCAGTCGACGGTGCTATCCAGGCCAAGTTCCGCAACGCGGGTCAAACCTGCGTTTCCGCAAACCGCCTTTACGTCCAATCGGGCGTTCACGATGAATTTGTCGACAAATTCGTGGAGCGGGTTCGCCAGCTCCAGGTTGGTGACGGTTTCGATCCAGGTGTCGCCATTGGCCCGCTGATCGACAGGCATGCGCTCACCAAGATCGAATCGCACATCGCCGATGCCGTCGCAAAAGGCGGTACAATTCGCCGCGGGGGCGAACGCATTGGCAAGGATGGCACGTTTTTCCAACCGACGGTCCTCACTGAAGTCTCCAGCGAGATGACCATTGCGCAAGAGGAGACATTCGGGCCGCTGGCCCCAACCATTCGCTTCGACGATGCGGATCAGGTTGTGCACGAGGCCAATGACACGATCTACGGCCTCGCCGCTTACTTCTATGCCTCGAACCTGCTGCGTGTCTGGCGTGTGGCCGAGGCATTGGAGTATGGCATGGTGGGCATCAACACGGGACGCATGTCATCGGAAGCCGCACCCTTCGGCGGGATGAAGCAGTCCGCCATCGGACGGGAGGGTTCGCGCCACGGGCTCGAGGATTACCTCGAAATGAAATACCTCTGCATGGGCGGCATCTGAAGCATCCGCATGTCAGCCGTCAGATCTTTGCTCTCAAGCTTCCGCTCGCCACCCGAGAACCGAATTCGAACTGAAGAGCCATCATGGTTGCAACCCAAACAGCTGTCCCTGATGGTCAGTCAGCAGTTCCTGAGCATCCCGGCTTTCTAATCGCCGCGAAGTATCTTTGCTTCAAGCGCGGCTGCCACGAAAGCTCTTCGAGCCGCTGCTGGATAAGTCTCCCCACGCAACACCTGCAGACAGGCGTCCATCGCGGCCTTCCGTTTCACGGTCTGACGTTGAAGATCCCGTAGCAAGATAGCGGCCGCGTCATTGACCTCGAACACGATCCGCTCTGAGCTGTGGTGGCTAACCTGAACAACGACTGGCCTCTCAAATCTGCTCAAGCCGGTCATTTCTCCGCTCCTGTGAGGCGAATAGGCCTCGGTCGCACTTCTTTGCCGAGCCGAATCGGCTCGCTGCATCTTCGTCGCTGAACTTAGCCACTCGCGACCGATGTGCGGTTGTCTGATTCACGGCGAGATTGCGTGAGACTGCCGTTTTGCCGTTAATGTCGAGACCTGTTCCTGCTTTCGGCTATCCCTGAAATCCCGACACAATGCCCCCCTCAGCGTGCCCCGTGCCAGACTCCTATACCTGCACTTTTCCACGGCCGGACTTGCAGGCAGAGAGCCATTGCATGGCGGAAATTGCATCTTCCAATATGGCGGCCCGTTTCGCAAAGCCGAAAAAGGCATTGCGCGCTGCGCTTACAGGTTTTCGCCCATCGTATGCGTCATAGCAGGTCCTGAGGGCGGCTTCGTGGATCAGGTCTCTGCGATCTTCTGGCCATTCATTGAGGAAGTCGACGGCGTCCGCAAGGCTGGCAATCTCCTGCACGATGTAGGTTGCACGCTTCACAAAAACTGGGCTGCTGAAAGCCTCTGGGTTCATTCGTTCCTCCCGACCTGCTGAACAGCTGGTTTGCGTGAACAGGTGCCTCATCGACAACTCGCCGACCATTGCAGAATGTGTTGTCAGAGCAATGACGGTTTAAGAGGAAAGCAGCGGCGTACGAAACGCTTGATACATCCTCCGGCGTTGACCCGCCACCAGGATCCGGCACCGCCTCTCGGGAAAAGGTGGCTCATATGAATGCCGAGAGATCGCGCGATCTCCAAAACTGGCCTCAGCCTCAAACGTCGCTGCGACCAGCCGCTCCTTCTCCTCCCGAAACCAGCGCCGGCGCCGCTCGACCGACGTGATCACCTCGATCTGATGCTTCGTCACAGGGCTACTTCCAGTGCTCGCATGGACTTGCGGCCTTCAGCCTACCTGAGCAAGGCGGTCGTCACCGTCGAGATACGAGACAACCAGACCATCGCCGCCAAAGTGTCGGTCCTGCTATTTAAGTATCTAGCTCCTGACCAACCGGCTCCGCGGCAATGCCAGGAATTTCGCTTATCCGGACAGGTTTCCCGATTAAATAGCCTTGAGCTTCATCACATCTGACGCATCGCAGATAGTCGAGCTGTTCGGGAGTTTCTACGCCTTCGGCTGTTACCTCAATTCGAAGCTCATGTGCCAACTCAACCAATGATCTTACAATCGCGGCACAGTCCGCATCGGTGAGCATATCCTGGACAAAAGATCGGTCGATCTTGAGCCGCGAAAGCGGCAATTTACGAAGATAGGTCAGTGATGAATAGCCGGTGCCAAAATCGTCAAGAGCAACTGTGACGGATAGGGAAATTAACGATTGTAATAATGAAATCGTTTCTTCAAAATTCGAAATCAGCACAGTTTCTGTGATCTCGACCTCGAGTCTTCGGGGGTCCAAACCGGCTTCAGCCAAGGCCACTACAATTCCATCCAGCAAGGCTTTATTCCTAAGCTGCACTACCGACAAGTTGACGGAGACCCGCAAGTCGCGCGGCCAGCGCGCCGCTGCCAAACAAGCCGTTTTGACGACCCAGTGTCCGATGGAGTGAATCAAATCCGTTTCTTCAGCGATGGGTATGAACTCTGTCGGAGGGATCTGGCCAAGGGTCGGATGCTGCCATCGCAGAAGCGCTTCAAAACCTCGGATGCGATCGCTCCCGAGGTCGAGAAAGGGTTGAAATGCGAGCCAAAGCTGGTCGTTGGCAAGCGCAGATGCCAGATCGCGTTCAAGGGCATGGCGCCTGGCAGCAGCTTCATCGTCGCTTGGGCTGAAAAACTGGATGGACCCCGCCCCCAGCGTCTTAGCCCTGTGTAGCGCGGTATCGACGCACCGCAGGAGTTGGTTGGCATCCAAACCGTCAGTGGGCGCCAAAGCGATACCTATAGAGGCCCTGCAATATATTTCGCGCCCTTCGATCAAGAACGGGGCGCGCATGGCCTCTATGATCTGTTTGGCCAAGGACCTGATTTGATCTGGCCTGATATCGCGCGTAGCGATTATTGCAAATTCGCCGCCCTCCAATCTCGCAATGCCATCGCTCTCCCGCGTCGATCTCCGAAGTCTCGCAGCCACTTCAACCAAAAGGGCATCCGCCATGGCTCGGCCAAAGCGATCATTCACCTCGGCAAAATTGTTAAGATCGAACAAAAGCAACGCAAAGTGCTGGTCAAACTGCTTTGCGTCCACCAACGCGTTCTCCAGCCGCTCGTTGAAGCTGAACCGGTTTGGCAAACTCGTTAGAACATCCCTGCGAATGGCATTTTCGCTTTCCGCTTGCAGAATGAAGCGTCGGGTAAATTCGACCGCGTGAGCGAGCACTGCGCGAAACAGCGTGATGGCGTAGCTCACTATCAGGATTGCGACGAGCAGATTGATGGCGCCTTCCACCCACGCAATCGCAAGCATCGAACCGACGAAGATCGGCAGCGTATACGCGACGGCCGCAATGGGAATCGTGTAAAAAGAAGCGGCACCGCCCGCGATCATCCCGGCGCTCAGGCAGGTAATGACAACCTGGGCGGCACTTGTTGCCCCGCTGAAGAACAGAACGGGAAGTGCTCCCCACCAAGTGCCGAACAGGAAGGCGTTCCGCACCAGGTTTTGTGTTGCTCGGCGAGACACCGACCGGGTTTGACTGACTGAAACGATGATCTCGCTCTTAGGCCTACGAACCCAGCGGCGGCGATGATGACACTCGCCCAGAGGATGGCTTTCGTTTGGTCGGGCGAGCCCCAAAGCGCCATAACAAGAGTGGCCGCATTGAGTATGTTCGCAACCATGCCAAGAGGCGTGTTGCGAAGCACGATACTGACCTGCTCCGCCCTGATTCGGCCGGCAAGTGGTTCGATCGTCGAGGGCCCGCCAAAAGCCCGCAAATCTCCCGCCAGAAGGTCACCGAACCTTGCGGCAGACCGACGCTGCATCACTCTTTCACTCCCCCGCGCTAGAGTAGGTGCTTCGTGTGGGTCCCTAGCACAGAGCAATTCGGAAAAAGTAAATTTCAACCGCGAAATTTGGATACCCAAGTTGCGAAGCCAAGAGCTCCCAAAATTCAAAGATAGCGAAAATCGCGATGCTCCCTTAGGACATAGCCGACCTAACCTGATCCATGTTTTCGTAATTGTGGCGGTTGGCGAATCGGGCTTTCTGTTTCGACGCATGCCAGGCTAAGCTGGCTCAATGAGCCGGCTTATACTCGAAGGGATCGAAATTCGTCGATGGTTTCGATCTCGCCGTCTTCGAGTTCGTCGATCGGGAGAAAACCGCTATCCCGACCGCGTACGTCTCGATGCAGAATGGGCGCGCCGGGCGCGCCGTAAATGGGAACGCCTGATTGTAGGCTTTGCAGTATGTTTGCCTCAGGCTACGGGCGTGAGGCGGACCCAGCGGAGGCCGTCTATGTCGAGCTACGCTTGCGGTCGACGATGTCGCCGGCGGAGCTCGAGGTCCAGCGCAGGGGCTACGCTGCCGCTCTACACTGACGACCGGTGATCCAGGCAATCGAGCAGGGTGCCCACGCACCACCCCGCGCGTCTGGATCAACGACAATGAGGGCTGTGGAACAAGCCTGGTCAGCGCCACCTCTTGCGACTTCTCAACCCGGTGAAGGGAAGCCGAGGCGATGTGCCCCAAGTGCGGCTTTGGGATTGCCGAGCGGTTGTCGAGCGGCAATCTGTGCCCGGCCACTCGTGCCACCCGGCATGCTTCCATCAACAGCATGAATCGATCGCTCGTGATCGATTCCGAAAATGCGTTGGACGCGTCTGATGCACTCGGGAACATGGAGGTATGGATAGGAGCGGCCACCATCTTCATTGCATTCTGAATCTTTTGCGGCTTCGCGATGGGCCCAGCAAAGGCGACTGCGTGGGCGATATGATCGTCATGACGATCATGCTGACAGGACAAGAGATCGGGAGCGTAGGCCCAGGCGTCGGAGGTGAGCAGCTCTCGTCATGGCTTGGACGGCGGCAACGTCTCCGAAAACCTTTGGAGAATGCGTGGCTGCGGGTGGACGAAGGCGTGCGCTCCGCCTAGAGGACACTCGCAACTCCCCTAAATCCACGAGATCACCATGAGGCAGCCGCAGCGCCCCTTTGTCGTCGAGATCAAACAGAAGCGTGAGCTCGTGAAGCGGCCACAGTCGATCTGGGGCGGCATCGACCTGGCTGCCATCGCGAACGAACTCTCCGAAGCGAAGAAGGAAGGTGCGATCGCTGAAGCGACGCCGCAGCCGATTTTTGCCGAGGATGGTCGTCCACAGCCCATGCCTACCACCGGCGAAGCTGCATCCGATGCCAAGGACGAGATCGTACCCGACGGATCGCTTCCCAAGCCGCCGACGGTTGAGGAAGCGCCGATGGCGGAAGCATCGCACGAACAGACTGGGCGCAGACGAACCCGCAAGTTAAAGCGGTGGCAGAAAGATGTTTCTTTGCCGCGAGGTCAACGATGGAAGCGGCGCCTGCCATGGGTCCTCCGCCAGAGCCGGGCTCAGCGGTAGGTCGACTGCGCCAGGATTGAAGCCCTTGTCAAACTGTTCACGACAGACGCAGCAGTGCGTCCAAGTAACGAAGACGTCCGTACTGGCCATCCATCAGCTCCTCTCGGAGTTCGGTGCGAGAATGAAATCGAAAACGGGCTCAGGCAGCTGGCCAGGCATCGGCTCTCGCAAAGCAGTCGGGAACGTTGTGGCCGCTTCGGCCTCTGCCGCGAGCGCGGCAGGTGTGATTCCGAGTGCGGCCTCAAAGGGCCGGCTCGGCAGAAGCGCCACCCGACGAAAAAGCCCTGCAGCTCTTGCCGCATGCCGCAAGGCAGCGGCCCGCTTTCCCTCGCGGATCTTCACCCCGGCCGCCGCCAACAGGATCAATGCCTTGAAGAACAGGCGATGCTGGGCGCTTTGTTTCGCAGCATGCCAAAGAGGCTCCCAAGCCTCATGAGCTTCCCAGTAATACCCGTGGTTGAAAAGGTCGATTCCCCATCGGAACACGTTTGAACTGAGTGATTCCTCGACTGTAACAAGGGTGACCGGGTCGCTTTGATAACTGTGACCCAACGGGTCGCGAACCGGATGTGGATGTTTGCCAGGCAGGTATGCGTAGCCCGGAAAATTCTTTTCAGGCAGCAGGCGAGGACGTGACATGGACCCAGCAATCATGAAAGCGCGTTGGTGGCAATTCCAGATAAAGCAATCGCTTGCGCCAGAGTGCCAGCGGTAAAGAAATATCTTGCGCTGCCCCGACAAAATGCGCTCATGGTGCCATTCCTCCATGGGCACGTGGGCCGGGAGGGCACCTCTAACACGACCGATAGACCAAGGGAGGGCTCAACCCAATGAGCAGGGTGGCGCGCGAAGATGCGAGTCCGGCTTCGTCGGCGACATTTGCGCCGCTCGAGAATGCGACCTTTCGTTCGATCTGGCTTGCCACACAGGTCGCCAGCCTTGGCTGGCTCATTCAAACCGTCGCCATCAGTTGGCTGATGGCGACCATTTCGACGTCGGACGTCATGGTCGCCTTGGTGCAGGCTTCGACCACACTGCCCGTATTCGTCCTGTCGATTATCGCCGGGGTCCTGGCTGACAACTACAGCCGCCGCAATCTCATGTTCGCCGGCTGGTTGCGCGATAGCATTGTCCTCGGCGATGCTGACTGTTCTTGCGGCCGTGGGGATTTTCAATCCATGGATGGTTCTCGCATTCAGCTGTTTGGCCGGAGCGGGAGCCGCGTTCACCGATCCTGCCTGGCACGCGTCGGTGGGCGATATCTTGCGAAAACGCGAAGTCCCAGCCGCGGTCACGCTGATCTCGGTTGGATACAACGCCGTTCGAAGCGTCGGCCCGGCGCTCGGTGGCATCGTCGTTGCCTCCTTTGGACCTCTGACAGCTTTCGCTGTGGCGACGCTGACCTATGTAGCGCTGCTGTGGACCATAGGGCGCCGCAAATGGGATGTTCGCGCCTCACCTCTCCCGCGCGAGCCATTGACCACTGCTATTCATGACGGAGCGCGCTTCACGGCCCTGTCGGCGGAGATCAAGGCGGCAATCGCGCGTGGTGCGCTTTTTGGCCTGACCAGCATCTCCATACTCGCGCTCCTGCCTCTCGTTGCCCGCAATCAACTAGGGGGAGGACCAATCGTTTATGGTGTCCTGATGGCCGGCTTCGGAACAGGCGCCTTGTGCGTCGGCATTTGCAACAATGTCTTGAGGCGGTCTCTGTCCCAGGAGCGGCTGACAACACTGGCATGCATTGCCTGTGCGGCGTGTTGTCTGTCTCTTGCTCTCACTTCCTCAGTGGTGGTGGCGGCTATTGCGCTGGCGCTCGGCGGCGCGGGCTGGGTCGTCACCTGGACGGGGCTCGACGTGAGTGTCCAATTGGCAAGCCCAAGGTGGGTCGTCGGTCGCACGCTCTCGATCCACTATGCCCTTTCGTCTGGCGGTATCGCGGCCGGCAGTTGGCTGTGGGGCACGGTGGCCGAGAACTATTCGCTTACCTTAGCCCTCGAGGTTTCCGCTGTCGCGCTCGTAATGGTCGCGGCCACCGGGTTGCTGATGCCTATCCGTCAATGGCAGGACTCTGATCAGGATCCTTTTGGCTTCGAAACGCCGCAGCTCGCTCTCGACCTGAAGCCGAGAAGCGGGCCGATCGTCGTTAAGATCGAGTACTCAATACCGGAGGCAAACGTCGAAGCTTTCCTGGACCGGATGCAGGAACGACGGCGCGTGCAAAGCCGCGTCGGTGCGCGGCACTGGAATCTCCAGCGCGATCTTCAGGATCCTTCGCTTTGGACAGAAACCTTTCGCGCGCCGACCTGGATGGACTATCTGCGCCTGAACCATCGCCTGACGACCGCGGACAAGGAGTTGGATCAACATCTGTTCGAATTGAACATGGGAATTGCGCCTCGTACCAAGCTTTCAATTGAGCGACCGACCGGGGCAACCCGCAAGCGGGATCAATCGACGCGATTTTTCTTCCGGCTGTGATCGCAGGCTCTGGGTTGGTACGGCTTGGAGGGCGAGGCGAAATGACCGGCTTAACAAAATTTGAGAGGCCAGTCGTGATTCAGATTGGTCGCCATCGCAAAGAACGTTTCGTGTTCGATGTCAATGATGCGGCCACCATCCTCCTGCGGGATTTTGGTCTCCAGACGGAGAAGCGCAGGACAGCTATGGATGCCTGTCTGAAGGTACTACGAGGTGAGGCCTATCCACCCACCGCCCGCAGGGCCTTCGTCACGGCCGCGCGCGAAGCAAATATCCTACGCGGCGATTGACGGGTCAAAAATCATATCGTTCATGAGTTCCTCTATCAGCTGAACGAGCGTTTAAGACGTCGCGCCCGCGTCGTCCGACGCTGACCGAAGCGGCGTGAAAATATGTAAAGAGCCGCTTTGGCAGTCAAGAATGCACCGGTCTGCGTCTTCGGCAACGCCCGCAAGTAGCGGAAAGTCTTCGCCCGAAATCAGTCCGATCTCCTGGGTGAACGCGCCGATCTTTTGAATCGCGCCCTTAAGCTTCGGTCCGACACAGCCGCGGTCGGCGAAGACGTGTCGCAGCCACGGCCCGCGTTCGAGAAAGTTCTTGAGGTATTCGTGCAGCACGAGGTGCAGCCCACTCGCGCAAATTCATGTCAGCTTCATAAATCCGTTGCTGCGATTTCGTGAAATGGCCAAGACCACCAGCAACGAGATGCTCCTGAAGACGATTGCGGCTCTGCAAGCCAATGCCGAAGCCGGCTTCACGCACCTCGAAGCTTTGGTTGCCGTGAAGTCGCCGTCCGAGTTCTTCGAACTGCAAAGCGCATTCCTGCGCAAACAGATCGAGAAGTCCGCTGAGCAGGCCAAGGCCATCCAGGCATTGATGTTGAGAGCTAGCGAGGAACGTATCCAAGCCGATCAAGGATGCCTTTGAGAAGGCTTTGAAGGAACGCAAGGCCGCCTGATTCTTTAAGGCAACCCGAGACCGAAAGTCAGTACCTCGTCCACTGAGACACCTCGCGCCGGTCTTCTTCCATCTGGTCGGACGGCTTTGTCTGCCCGACCGCATCGCAGTGACGTCGTCCTCACGATTTTCGGCGCCTCTTGGCCTCTAGTTCCGGTGGGCATTAGTCGCGGTTCTCCTCGCTGTAGCGGACAAGCCGCGCGATTTGTTCATGCAATGAGATGGTGCGCGACCAGTCGGGGAATGCACCGCTTGTCGCCGTCTCGACAATCGCGCTGCGCACCGGTTTGGGGGGCTCCTACCAATGCACGAAGGTCGCGGCGACCCCAGCCGCTTGGCGGTCGACGATGCGCGACAAGTCGCGTGCAAGTCGTGTTGGGGACGCTGACACCAAGGTACGTGCGCCTCAATCGCGTCCACCCATTCACAAAACCGGCTCCGTGGAGTACGGGGAACGCAGAGAAATCTCCGGTCGCAGCCTTACCCGGTCAAAACAAGGACTCAAACCATGAATGCCCTCGTCATCTGCTCCGGCGGATTGGATTCCGTTTCGCTCGCTCACAAGGTGGCGACCGAGCAGAAACTCATTGGCCTGCTTTCGTTCGATTACGGCCAGAGGCACAAAAAGGAACTCGGCTTTGCCTCTATCTGCGCCAAACGGCTGGGTGTTCCGCACCAAATCGTCGATATCCGCGATGTCGGCCGGAACCTGAGCGGCTCGGCGCTGACTGATAGTGTGGATGTGCCCGACGGGCACTATGCCGAAGACCCTATGAGGATCACGGTGGTGCCGAACAGGAACGCCATCATGCTGGCTATCGCCTTCGGGGTTGCCGCCGCGCAGCAAGCCGATGCGGTGGCCACTGCCGTGCACGGCGGAGATCATTTCATCTATCTCGATTGCCGGCCCGCTTTTATCGACGCCTTTCAGACGATGCAGAACCACGCGCTCGCAGGTTACGCCGATATCCGCCTTTACGCCCCCTATGTGAATATGTCGAAGGCCGACATCGTTAGCGAGGGGGCAAAGTACGCCACACCGTTCGAGGCGACGTGGTCCTGCTACAAGGGCGGCGCACGTCATTGCGGTCGCTGCGGGACATGCATCGAACGGCGCGAAGCATTCGATCTAGCCGGCATTGCCGATCCGACAGACTATGAGGACGCGGACTTCTGGCTCCACGCTGTCCAGACAAGGAGCGCGTGATGTTTCGCATTACCAAAGAGTTCCACTTCTCGGCCTCGCATCAGCTCACCTCCTTGCCATCCGATCATCAGTGCGCGCGTCTACACGGCCACAACTACATCGTCGTAGTGGAACTTTCAGGTGGAGAACTGGACGAACATGGCTTTGTGCGCGACTACCAAGACCTGGCGGCGCTCAAGCACTACATCGATGGGACGTTCGACCATCGGCATCTTAACGACGTCCTGGGGCATGACCGTGTCACAGCGGAATGTCTGGCCAGGCACTTCTACGACTGGTGCAAGGTGCGGTTACCACAAACCTCCGCCGTGCGGGTGAGCGAGACGCCGAAAACCTGGGCGGAATACCGGCCATGACCTGCGCGTTGCAGCCCGGAATCCGCGTGAGCGAGATTTTTGGGCCGACCATTCAGGGCGAAGGAATGCTGATCGGCCTGCCGACGGTGTTCGTAAGAACGGGCGGGTGCGATTATCGCTGTTCCTGGTGCGACAGCCTGCATGCGGTGGACAGTCGCTTCCGCTATGATTGGGAGATGATGTCAACCGATGATGGTCTGGCAAAAGGTCATTTCGTTTTCCGGCGGTCAGCCCGTGATGGTGTCGCTGTCGGGCGGCAATCCGGCCATCCAGCCGCTTGGCCGGTTGATCGAGCGCGGGCATGGTGAGGGCTACCGCTTTGCGTTGGAAACCCAAGGCTCGGTGCCTAAGCAATGGTTCGCGGATCTCGACGTGCTGGTGCTCAGCCCCAAGCCGCCCTCAAGCGAAATGACGACAGATTGGGCCGTGTTCGACACCTGCGTCGAGGCTGCGCAGGATAAGCCGCGGATGGCGCTCAAGCTCGTCGTCTTCGACGATGATGACTATGCCTATGCCAAAGACGCGGCGGCGCGCTACCCGCAATTACCCGTCTATCTGCAGCCCGGCAACCACACGCCGCCGCTTCCCGGTAACGAAGACGCGTTCATCGACATGGCCGGCGTGATGAAGCGAATGGAATGGCTGGTCGAAAAGGTGATCCGTGACAGGTGGTTCGAGGCGCGTGTACTGCCGCAGCTTCATGTTCTGCTCTGGGGGAACAAACGGGGCGTCTAGCCACGCGGAAGGATTGCCGATGACGAGCAAGACAGACATCTAAAGCAATCTCACCCAATTGGGCGATAGCAACGTCGGTTCGGCAAGCCCGAAATGCCGTGCTGGAAAAGGTTTCGAATCCGCATGATGGTTCGCCTATCGTGGGCGCTTCGCCGCTCCTCTAGGGGTGACTTGTCCCCGACGCATGCGCGAGCTTTTCTGCCCGGTCTGATTGGCCGCCGATCAGCGCCGCGGGCCAAATGCGCTTGACAAAATAGCGCCGGCCCGTTCAATTCGGCGCATTCACCAGGGGAGTCCCGGCAAGGGGCTGAGATACTGCTGGCTTTCGCGGCGCAGTGACCCGTTGAACCTGATCCAGTTCATACTGGCGTAGGGACGGTGCAAGCGCTTTTGCGGGAGTTTACGCCCGATATCCTGTTTCGGCAGGTCGACAGAAGCGTCTTTTCATCCTTCCGGCACAGAACTGGGTCTCCAATGCATGAGCAAAGGAGCCTCACGATGAATGCCCTCACCCCCGCCGTATCGACGGGACCGCTGCCCGCCTCACGGAAAATCCACAAGTCCGGCGTCCTTTATCCGCACATCAAAGTGCCGATGCGAGAAATCTCCGTCCATCCGACGGCGGGTGAACCGCCCGTCACCGTCTATGATCCGTCCGGCCCCTATACGGACCCGACTGTCGAAACCAGCATCGAAAAAGGCCTTGCCCGGCTTCGCCATGAATGGATTACGGCACGCGGCGATGTCGAAGCCTATGACGGCCGTCATGTCCGGCCGGAAGACAACGGATTCGCGGCGGGCGAGCGCCTGACACCGGAATTTCCCGTTCGCAACCGGCCGCTCAGGGCCAAGGCCGGCAAGGCGGTGACCCAGCTTGCCTATGCGCGCGCCGGCATCATCACGCCAGAAATGGAGTTCGTAGCCATCCGCGAGAATCTCGGCCGCGAGGTGATGCGCGGCAAGCTGCAACGCGACGGCGAAGCCTTCGGCGCGGCGATCC
>NZ_SADP02000377.1:0-378 GCF_004010375.2 Mesorhizobium sp. M2E.F.Ca.ET.209.01.1.1
CTCGGCTTCTCGGCGGCGGTGTTCGGCGGCTGGTACGACACGATCCTGTCGCGCCTCGTCGACCTCCTGATGTCGATCCCGACCCTAATCATGGGCCTCGTCGTGCTTTCGGTGCTGCCGTCCAACCTGGTGACGCTGATCCTGGTGATGGGCATCCTCGACTCGACCCGCGTCTACCGCCTGTCGCGCGCTGTGGCCGTCGACATCAACGTCATGGATTATGTCGAGGCGGCGAAGCTGCGCGGCGAGGGCAGCGGCTGGATCATCTTCCGCGAGATCCTGCCCAACGCGCTCTCGCCACTGGTCTCGGAACTCGGCCTGCGCTTCATCTATGCCGTGCTGTTCCTGTCGACGCTGTCCTTCCTCGGCCTCGGCGTT
>NZ_SADP02000378.1:0-378 GCF_004010375.2 Mesorhizobium sp. M2E.F.Ca.ET.209.01.1.1
ACCTCGAGCGCCGTCTGCTCGACCGTCTCGGCGAAAGCCAGCCGGCGGCCGGTGCCGCCCTCGCCGCCCAGCTTGCGCACCACCGCTTTCAGCACATCAGCGCGCGGATCGCGCACACGGTAGATGCGATGTCCGAAGCCCATGATGCGCCTGCCCTGCGCGATCTCATTGCGCAGCCATCCGGCCGCATCGCCATGCGCGGCGATCGCGTCGAGCATATCGATTACCTGGCCGGGCGCGCCGCCATGCAGCGGTCCCTTGAGCGCGCCGAGGCCCGCCAGCACCGACGATGTCAGGCCGGCCAAGGTCGAGGCGACGACGCGGGTGGCGAAGGTCGACGCATTGAGCCCGTGATCACACACGGTCACCAGATAGGTG
>NZ_SADP02000379.1:0-377 GCF_004010375.2 Mesorhizobium sp. M2E.F.Ca.ET.209.01.1.1
AGTGCGAAGACCGATCCGCGTGCGATGACGAAGAAATCGCGAAGCTTGGCGAGGCGCGTGATGATGTCGTGGGTCAGGCCATCGGCAAGCCCGCCGCGAAAATTGGCGGTGCTTTCCGCGAACGGCATCACCGCCAGCGAGGCCCGGCGCAACGCTTCGCGTTCGTCTTCGACGGCAACGATCGGCGGTTGCGGGGCCACAAAACCCGGCCCGGACCGCGCGCACGGCGTCGCGCTGGCGTTCCGGGCCCTAATCTCGTGCCATGCCTCGCGCAAAGGGGTGAAATCCAGCTCTTCCGAGTGAAAAAGCTCCGCCGCGGTGGCCAGATGTTCCTCGCCGGCGCCGATCTGGCCGCGCCGCGCAAGGTTCTCCAGCAG
>NZ_SADP02000380.1:0-377 GCF_004010375.2 Mesorhizobium sp. M2E.F.Ca.ET.209.01.1.1
CACCAGGACGCTGCCGCCAAGTCCAGCAAGCATCGCCACCGGCAGGCTCGGCGTGCGGCCCTCGATCGGTGCCGCGCGCCAGGCCATCAGCACCAGCAAGGGCAGCAACAGCGCGACCCCCAGATGCTCCCGCTCGCTGAAGGCATTGCCCGGGAAAATCACAAGCAGGGCCAGGAACAGCGGCAACATTGGAAACAGCGCGCGGTTCTCGGCAAGGCCGGCCTGTCTGGCGATCAGCGCGGCAAAGCCCAATCCTGCCAGGCAGATCGCATAGCTGTAGACATGAACCGCCACTTCCGGCGACATGCCGATCCTGTACGCGAGCGCCACGGCCGGCATGAACATCCAAGGCGTGAAAGGTGGATTGACTTCGAAAA
>NZ_SADP02000381.1:0-377 GCF_004010375.2 Mesorhizobium sp. M2E.F.Ca.ET.209.01.1.1
TGCTATTCTGGCTGCGAAAGGGGCACGCGATGAGCGAGAAACGCAAGCTGGCCGCGATCCTTGCTGCGGACGTGGTCGGATACAGCCGGCTCGCCAGCGAGGACGAAGATCGGACTTTGGCGCGGCTGCGGGCACTGCGAAGCGATCTGATCGATCCGACCATCTCCGTGCACAACGGTCGCGTGATCAAGCGCACGGGAGATGGGGCGCTAGTCGAGTTCCGCAGTGTCGTAGATGCAGTGCGTTGCGCGATCGAGGTGCAGAACGGAATGATTGAGCGCAATGCCGGCGTGCCGCAGGACCGCCGTATCGATTTCCGCATCGGCTCGGCGATGTTCTTTAGTGGCGTGTTTCCGAGGTCGGTAACCGAGAGGTCG
>NZ_SADP02000382.1:0-377 GCF_004010375.2 Mesorhizobium sp. M2E.F.Ca.ET.209.01.1.1
GTGGCTGCAAGAGTGCAAGCTGCTGCAATCCGACACCCCCCATGCGGTCTATGAGCATCCGGCTGAGCGTTTCGTCGCCGACTTCATCGGCGTGATGAATTTTATCCCGGGCAAGGTGTCAGCCGATGGCGTCGTGGCCGCGAATGGCGCGCGCATCGCCGGCAAGGTCCCCGCAGCGCTTTCGTCCGGGGCGGCTGCCGTCGCGTCGGTGCGGCCCGAACGCGTCCGGCTGTTCCCGTCAGCGGATACCGCGAACCGGACGACCGGAACGGTCGAGGTGCTGGCCTATCAGGGGCTCGACCTGCAGCTGCATGTCCGCACGCCGCTGTCGCCGAAGCCGTTCCTCGTGCGTGTAACCGCCGACGCAGCCGACCGGC
>NZ_SADP02000383.1:0-377 GCF_004010375.2 Mesorhizobium sp. M2E.F.Ca.ET.209.01.1.1
GAGGACAAATGGGGCGAGCGCCAGGCGATCCTGCCCTATCCGGAGTGGCGCAAATTTCTCAAGGACGACGATCTAAAGACGCTCAAGGATGCAGGTCTCGACTTCCTGCGCATGCCGGTCGATCCCGCGCCCTTTCTCTCGGACCGGACCACGGCTCTTCGCGACGAGCTCTATGCCGGCGTCCTGGACTCAGCGCGCATGATCAATCGCGCCGGCCTGAAGGTCGTGGTCGACCTGCATCTCATCCCCGCCGACGGCAACCGCAGAATCGGCATGGGGCAGGTGATGGACGATCCGGCCGTCTTCGATGCCTATGCCGAGGTCGTGCGCAACATGGCGCGGACGCTGGCAAAGGAAGACCCGGAACAGGTCGCGCT
>NZ_SADP02000384.1:0-377 GCF_004010375.2 Mesorhizobium sp. M2E.F.Ca.ET.209.01.1.1
GAGAGAACTCGTCGTCTGCCAGACAGCGCATTTTCGCGACGGCCTGACATTGCTCTGCGACGCGCTCGACATCCTGGCGCCATCGGCGCCAGAAAACCTGAGCCTCACCGTATTCGCTCCATTCGGAAAGATCATGGGCGAGCACAGCGGCGGACTGCTTCTGCGCCGCGCCGAGAAATGGCCGTTGAAGCTTAAGTTTTTGCCAGCCGCGAATCTGACTGCGAAGCTCGACTATGTCGAACGCCGCAGTGCCTTGGCGATCATACCCTCGCTCGCCGCGTCGACCGGCGCCGCCGTCGCTGCCTGTATCGCGGCGGGGTTGCCGTTCGTTGCCACCAACGCCGGCGCCAATGCCGAGGCGGGGAACGCAGAGGCGA
>NZ_SADP02000385.1:0-377 GCF_004010375.2 Mesorhizobium sp. M2E.F.Ca.ET.209.01.1.1
TCGGCATCCACTGCCTGGACTCCGGACCCCTGGAGCATCGTCGGCGAGCATGGCCTGGCCGAGCGCACGCCGGACCTCACTGCGGTCGTGCAGGAGATCGTCAACCGCTCGGGCTGGGCCGCGCTCAACGACATGGCGTTCCTGATCACCGGCACCGGCACGCGCACCGCCGATTCCTACGAATACAACCCTGCCAGCGCGCCGCTGCTGCACGTTGAGTATCTTCTGCCTGTTTCCGGCAGTCCGGTCGCTTTCAACACACCGCCCGATGCCGACCCAACCGCCAACCAGATCGCCGAACTCGCAGCGGCCGGCGATCTTATCGGAATAACCGCCTCGGCCACGGATCCGGATGCGGGCTCAACCGTCACCTACAG
>NZ_SADP02000386.1:0-377 GCF_004010375.2 Mesorhizobium sp. M2E.F.Ca.ET.209.01.1.1
GGTCGAGCGGCGCGTCTCGGCGACCTACAAGGACCTGCCTGGCGGCCAGCTGCTTGGTCCGACCTTCGACTACACGCACCGCCTGCTCGACCCCGAGCTTGCCACCGGCGCCGATGTCGCCGAACCCTTGCAGCGCGCCCGCGAAGCCGAGCCCATGCCGCGTGTCTCGGCCATCCTCGCCCGTGAAGGCCTGATCGAGCCCGATGGCAAGATGCCGCAGGATCACATCCCCGGCGACATCACCCGCGAGCCGCTGGAATTCCCGATGGCGCGCGACATCCGCCTGCAGGCGCTGTCACGCGGCGACGAGGGTTTCCTGCTGGCGCTCGGCTATTCCACGCAGCGCGGCTACGCCCGCAACCATCCCTTTGTCGGCG
>NZ_SADP02000038.1:0-17463 GCF_004010375.2 Mesorhizobium sp. M2E.F.Ca.ET.209.01.1.1
GAGCGCACTGCGGAGCTGCCGCGATGGCTTCACCGCTACAATTGGCATAGGCCACACGGCAGCTTAAAATCAAAACCACCTATCAGCCGCCTCGGACTGACCAAGGACAACCTATTGAGGCTCCACATCTAGCTACGCGGCTTGTTCAAGAGACCATTCGCCGCCAGCGCCGACTTGTGTTCGTCCTCGGGCGGGTCGCTTGCGGGCGGCAGGGTGAATTCGACCAGCACCGGCAGATGGTCGGAGCCCGTGTCTTCCAGGCGGGCCGACGAGAGGATCGTCACCCCGCCCTTGCTGAACACCTGGTCGATCGGCAGGCCGGCATAGCGGCGCAGGAAGTCCGGCAACTTGCGGTGGATCCAGGTCGGGCCGGCCGAGGGCATCAGCGTCATGCCGCTGAGCCGCGCCACCCGCCGCACCGCCGCGCTCCACGGCACCGCATTGCAGTCGCCGGCCATGATGGCGGTTTCGCCGAGCGCTGCCAGCGGCTCCGCCAGCTCGCCGATCTGCCAGTGCTGCTCCTTCGGCCACGGCCAGCTCAGATGGATCGCGGCGACGTCAACCGGAACGCCGTTGAAATCGATCGCGGCGGTTGCCATCGCCCCGCGCGGCTCGCAACGCGGCGCGGTGCCGGCGGCGAACGGACGGCGCGACAGCAGCGCCACGCCGAATATGCCGTTGGGATAGTCGCACAGGATGCGATAGGGATAGGCGCCGGCAATATAGCTGAGCTCTTTCGCCCACATGCCGGACACTTCGTCGAGCGTGATGACGTCCGGATTGGTCCGGCCGATCAGCGACAGCACCTTCTTCGGCGTCGGGTTGTTGAAGCGCAGGTTCATCTGCAGCAGGCTGTAGACGATCCGGTCGGCAGGCTTCGCGACCGCTTGTTGCGTCGACCATCTAGGCAGCGCGCTCGTGGTCGTGGCGAGGCAGGCAATGGCGAAGACCAGCGCCGCGACGGCCTGCAGCCGATAGGGGCCGGCAAGCAGCGGCAGCGCGAGCAGTACCGTCAGCACGCTCAGATGTATGCGGAAATGCGAGAAGGAATCGAAGGCCGGATGCAGCGTGCCGAAGAACCCGGCCAGCAGCGCGGCCGAGAATGCCGTCATCGCCAGGAATGTCAGCTGAACCATCATGCTCAAGCGTGCACCGCCCGTTGTCATCTGCTCCGACCGCCCAGCTATTTCGCCGTGAAGCGGCGAAATAGCTGTCCCTTTGTTCCGACGCAATTTCGGGCGGAAAACCGCCGCGCACTTTTCCAGAAATTGCTCCACGCTATCCGTCCGGATTGCTTATCGGCCAAATTGCGGCTCGCGCAAGACGACCGATTGCCTCGCCGGTTTCGGCGGCGCTTACTGGAATGCCGTTTCCGAGAAACTTCTGAGCTTGCGCGAATGCAGCCGCTCCATCGGCATTTCGGCAAGCTTCTCCATCGCCTTGATACCGATGGTGAGATGCTGCGCCACCTGCCGCTTGTAGAACTCGGTCGCCATGCCGGGGAGCTTCAGTTCGCCATGGAGCGGCTTGTCGGAGACGCATAGCAGCGTGCCGTAAGGCACGCGGAAGCGGAAGCCGTTGGCGGCGATGGTGGCCGATTCCATGTCGAGCGCGATGGCGCGCGACTGCGACAGGCGCTGCACCGGTCCGCGCTGGTCGCGCAGTTCCCAGTTGCGGTTGTCGATGGTAGCGACGGTGCCGGTGCGCATGATGCGCTTGAGGTCGTAGCCGGAAAGGCCGGTGACTTCGGCGACCGCCTCCTGCAGCGCCACCTGGATCTCGGCCAGCGGCGGGATCGGCACCCAGACCGGCAAATCGTCGTCCAGCACATGGTCCTCGCGCACATAGGCATGCGCCAGAACATAATCACCAAGCGCCTGCGTGTTGCGCAGGCCCGCGCAATGGCCGAGCATGACCCAGGCATGCGGGCGAAGCACCGCGATATGGTCGGTGATCGTCTTGGCGTTTGAGGGGCCGACGCCGATATTGACCATGGTGATGCCGCCATGGCCTGGCTTCTTCAAGTGATAGGCAGGCATTTGCGGCAGGCGCTGCGGCGGCATGCCTTCGCTCGGCGCTCCGGCTCCCGCCTTGGTCACGACATTGCCCGGTTCGACGAACTCACCGTAGCCGCCACCACCATTCTCCATCAATTCGCGGGCCCGCGCCACGAACTCGTCGATATAGAACTGGTAGTTGGTGAACAGCACGAAATTCTGGAAGTGCTGCGGGCTGGTCGCCGTGTAATGCGTCATGCGGTGCAGCGAATAGTCGATGCGCTGCGCGGTGAACGGCGCCAGTGGCCGCGGCTCGCCGAACGCCACCTCGAACGTGCCGTTGGCGATCTGGTCGTCGGTGCCGTCGAGGTCCGGCACGTCGAACAGGTCGCGGATCGGCCGCTTGATGCGCTCGGCGGCGGCGCCGTCGACATAGGTGCCTTCCAGGAAGGCGAAATGCAGTGGAATGGGCGTCGTCGATTCCGACACCGACACCGTCACGCCGTGGTTGCGCATGATGAGGCGAAGCTGCTCGATGAGGTAGTTCTCGAACAGTTGCGGCTGGGTGATGGTGGTGGCGAAATGCCCGGGCGTCGGCATATGGCCATAGGCCTGGCGCGAGTCGACCTGGCTGAACGAGGTCGTGGTGACGCCGATCTGCGGATAGAAGGCCCGGTAGCGCTTGCTCTCGTCACCACCCGCGGCAAGGGCTGCGAAGGCATCGCGCAGGAATTTGGTGTTGCGGTCGTAGAGCGCCTGCAGCGCCGCGACGGCCTTTTTGGCGTCGTGGAAGTCCTGCGCGCCGAAGGGCTCCGGCATGACGACCGATTCGATGGCTTGGGGGTAGATTCGCTTTTCCATGTCTCAATATAGAGATTTGGAACAGCGGTTGGGAGGGGAAAGCGGGGCCGCGGGAGCCGACAGCGTCGATTTTCTTCGGATGTGTTTAAGGCGCGCTGGCTACGAGCCGGTCGCGCCATCCGACACTCTATAGAGCTTGCCCGCGCTGCAGGCTGACCAGCAGCACAAAGCCGACGCTCCTGTTCTTGTTCGCCGGCGCTTCGATCCGGTGGCCGGTGTCGGCGCGCATCATCGGCACCGCCAGCACTGGGGCGGCGAGCAGCATGAGGATGAGCGTCGCCCGCGGCAGCAGCCGGAGAATCTTCGTTGTGGTGGCGGCGATGCGGTTCATTTTCGTGGTGTCCCGATTTTCAATGTGGTCGATCTTCAACTTTGTCGCTTCAGCGCGTCACTTGGTTCACGGAGCCGAGAATGAAACCACGGGCCGTTCCCACAAGCGGGCCGAGTGGCTGCCCTCGGCCACCAGGATGGCGAAGAACATGCCGAACAGGCTCATCAGCAGGCAGACGATGGTGAAGCGACGGGCAAGCATTTCTCTCTCCTTCAATGCGGGAGAGAATGCCAAAAAGCCTCTGAACCGGTTCTGAGACCTGCATTCATCTGCGGTTCAAATTGATTGACGAGGTCTCGAGCCACCGCGGTGACAAGGCCGTTCGGCGGAGCGCCTGCCGCTGCAAAAGAAAACGGGGCCGCTCGGGCCCCGTCTCGGATGACACCAAAAGGTCAGTTTACAGCTTGTGCCAGGTCTGGCTCTTGCAGATCAGGCCGCCGAGCACACAGCCGCTCATCTTCAGCGAAGTGCCCGAGAGCGTCGCCTTGCCGGAATAGGTCTTGTCGTTCGCCGGATCGGTGATGCTGCCGGCATATTTGTTGTCGCCAGTCGCCTTCAGCGAACCGATCGTCTTGCCCGCATATTTGCCGGTTGTGAGTGTAATGGAGAAGGAGCCGCTGCCGCCGATCGCCGCGGTGTCGCCGGCTTGCGTCTTCCAGTTGCCTTCGATCGGGTCCGCCAGCGCAGCGCCGGCCATGATCATAGTGGCCGCGAGGGCCAGGCTCGTCTTTCGAAACATCTTGTCCTCCTCCCAATGGGCATGCGGCGGGCTCCGGTCCGCCTTCCAGTCCCTTACGCAAAGGTAAAGCTAATCCAGCTCCCGCCAAAACGAAAGCGGTGCCGCCACGGAAGGTTGCTAGGTTTTTCGCTTCGCGGATGGCCGAAAATAAACGGGACCCGAAAAACGCTTCGGTTCCCGTGGTTAGCGAAGTCTTGATTCCGCTCTCGCCAATTTTCATCGAATTTGACGCAAAATGGCTGAAACGCTGGATTCCCATGCTTAACGAATTTCAGCGTTTACCTCTTGTTTTAGCTTTGTTTTCTTCAAATTAAGCAAGCCATTTAACGACGGATTCAAGGCCAGGCTTCATCCTCGAAAGCATCGAAAGAGCGGCCCGCCCCGAGGGAAATCAAGGGACAGAAGGAGGCAGCTCTCGGGAGCCAGACAGGGGATTGAAATGGCACGTTTTGAAATGCTTGAAGACGGCTTCGGCGCCATGGGGGCAACTGCCCAGGCCGACATTCTTTTCGAACTGGGCATGATGTATGCGACCGGCCGCGATTGCGAGACCGACGTCGTTGCCGCCCACAAATGGTTCAACATCGCCGCGATCAAGGGTTCGGTCCGCGCCGCCGAGCTGCGCTCGGAACTGTCGGCCACCATGTCGAAGGTGGAGATCGCCATGGCGCTGCGCGAAGCCCGCGAATGGATGACGATGCACTGATCCTGCGGACTTAGGTCCGAAGGATTAAGAGACAAGGCCGCGAAAGACGGCCCGGCCCACAAGACCAAGAACGCGGCAGGCCAATAAAGGCAAAGCCGTGCGACTAAACAGGGAAGCGAGCGGGTTTCAGGCGCGGGGGCGTCCGGGGAGCTCGACTGCAAAAGCCGCGACCGACCGAAACAAGGTCGGCGCGGCTTTTTGCATTACGCTTGGTAATCACGCGCTTGGCCCAAGAAATCCTCGGCGGAATGAACCAAAACCGGCCTTGCTGTCCTCTCGACAGTTTCGGGGAAGAGTGAAATTGTCCCGGCTCTGTGAAAGAAGCGCGGCCATGCCGCCGCGCACTAGTGGAGGAGTTCTATCGTCATGAAAAAATTGGGTATTTTGAGCGCGGCTGCATTTGGTCTGATGATGAGCGCCCCGGTTGCCTTCGCCGACGACATCACCATTTCGGTGGTCGGCCCGATGACCGGCCAGCTCGCCACCATCGGTGACCAGTTCAAGCAGGGCGCGCAGGCCGCCGCCGACGCCATCAACGCCGCCGGCGGCGTCAACGGCTCGCAGATCAAGCTCGACATCGAGGACGACCAGTGCGATCCGAAGCAGGCGGTTTCGGTCGCCAACCGCATCGTCGCCAACGGCGTCAAGTTCGTCGACGGCCATGCATGCTCGGGCTCGAGCATTCCGGCCTCGGCCGTCTATGCCGAGGCCGGCACGCTGATGATGAGCCCGGCCTCGTCCAACCCGGTGCTGACCGATGCCGCGGCGAAGTCCGGCTGGCCGACCATCATGCGCCTTTACACGCGCGACGACGCGCAGGGCGCCTTCATCGGCCCGTGGATCGCCAAGAAGTACGCTGGCAAGAACGTCGTCGTCCTCCACGACAAGAGCGCCTATGGCCAGGGCGTTGCCGACGCCGTCAAGGCGACGATGAATGCCGGCGGCCTCAAGGAGGTCGACTATGAAGGCATCAATGCCGGCGAGAAGGACTATTCGGCCCTCGTCACCAAGCTGAAGGAACTCAAGGCCGACGTCGTCTATTTCGGCGGCTACCACCCCGAGGCGGGTCTCATCCTGCGCCAGGCGGCCGAGCAGAACGTCAAGTTCCAGCTGATCATGCCGGACTCGATCGCCTCGCCGGAATTCTGGCAGGTCGCCGGTCCGGCCGGTGAAGGCACCATGTTCGTCTTCCCGTCGGACCCGCAGGCCAAGCCCGAAGCCAAGGACGCGGTCGCCAAGATCAAGGCCGGCGGCTTCACCCCGGAAGGCTTCACGCTGTTCTCCTATGCCGTGATCCAAGCCGTCGCCGAAGGCGTCAAGCGCGCCGGCACCGACGATCCGGCCAAGGTCGCCGAGGCGCTGAAGGATGGCAAGCCGATCAGCACCGTCGTCGGCGATGTCATCTTCGACGAGAAGGGCGACCTCAAGAACGCCAGCTACGACATCAACCAGTGGCACGACGGCAAATACGCGCCGATCCAGCAGTAAGTCGGTATTGTTTGTGCGAAGGTGGCCGGGCTCGTCCCGGCCATTTTCGTTTTGAGCAATTCCAGGAAAAGTGTGAGCGGTTTTCCGTCAGGAATTGCGTCAAAACAAAGAGATAGAGCGGTTCGCCGTTTCCGTGAAACGGTGAAACGCTCTAGCCCTGGCCGTCCTCCGCGAACCGCACCAGCACGGTGCCGTCGCTGACCTGCGCTCCCTCGGCCGCGATTTCGGCGATCACCCCATCATGCGGGGCGGCGATCAAGTGCTCCATCTTCATCGCCTCGAGGATCAGAAGCGGCTGGCCCTTGATCACCGCATCGCCGGCCGCGGCCCGCACCAGCTTGACCAGCCCCGGCATCGGCGCGCGCAGGCTGCCCGAGGCAGCTCCCGCCTCGTCAGCCTTGGCGAGCGGGTCGGGAACCGTGAAGGTGTAGCCGACGGCGCCCTCGAAGACGGTGACGTGGCCGGGCCAGCGGGCCGTGTGCGGCATGGTCCTCAGATCATGCGTGTTCACCGCATCATGCGGCGCCTCCAGCGCCACCTGGAAACGCCCGTCCGGCCGTGCCGAAACCCTGGCCAGAATGTTCTCCTCGCCATGGCGCAGGCGGATGCGGCGCGCAAGCGTGTGGAAATGCGCGTAGCCTGAAAGCGTCGACCACGGATCGGCGGCCGCACCTGGCGCGCCGGCGTCGGTCGCGGCCAGCGCCGCGGCGGCGATCGTCTCGTCGCTCGGCGCGGGGATCGCGGTGAGCGCTTCCTGATGCCTGCCGATCAACCCGGTATCGACATCGCCCGCCGCGAAATCGGCGTCGGCCGCGAGCGCCGCCAGGAAGGCGGTGTTGACGGTTGAGCCCGCCACTTCCGTCCGCGCCAGCGTCTCGCGCAACGCGCCTAGCGCGGCGGTCCTGTCCTTGCCGTGCACCACCAGCTTGGCGATCATCGGATCATAGAAGGGCGAGATCGCATCGCCGGCGCGCACGCCGGTCTCGATGCGCATTGTGGCGCCTCCCGGCGGCGCGTCTGGGAATTTCAGATGATGCAGCGTGCCTGTCGCCGGCAGGAAGCCTTTCGCGGCGTCCTCGGCATAGAGGCGCGCCTCGAAAGCGTGGCCGGAAAGCGCGATCTCGCCTTGCGTCTTCGGCAGTTTTTCGCCGGACGCGACGCGCAACTGCCATTCGACAAGGTCTACGCCGGTGACCATTTCGGTGACCGGGTGCTCGACCTGCAGCCGCGTGTTCATCTCCATGAACCAGAAGCGGTCGGCTTTCAGTCCTTCCGAAGCATCGACGATGAACTCGATGGTGCCGGCGCCCGAATAGTTGATCGCCTTGGCGGCCTTCACGGCGGCCTCCGTCATCGCCTTGCGCAGCGCGGGCGTCATGCCCGGGGCAGGGGCTTCCTCGATCACCTTCTGGTGGCGGCGCTGCGCCGAGCAGTCGCGTTCGAAAAGATGCACGGCATTGCCGAAATTGTCGCCGAAGACCTGCACTTCGACATGGCGCGGCTTGTCGACATATTTTTCCACCAGCACGCGGTCGTCTCCGAACGCCGCTTTTGCTTCGCGGCGCGCGCCTGACAGCGCTTCGGAGAAATCGTCGGGGTGGTCGACGCGCCGCATGCCCTTGCCGCCGCCGCCGGCGCGCGCCTTGATCAGAACAGGGTAGCCGATTTCGCGCGCCTTGGAAGCGAGCAGCACAATCTCCTGCGCCTCGCCGTGATAGCCGGGTACGACAGGCACGCCGGCCGTCTCCATCAGCCGCTTGGCGGCATCCTTCAGTCCCATGGCGCGGATCGAGGCGGCGCTCGGACCGATGAAGACGAGGCCTGCCGCCGTCACCTGGTCGACGAAGCCCGGATTCTCCGACAGGAAGCCGTAGCAGGGATGGATCGCCTCTGCGCCGGTGGCGAGCGCCGCGGCAACGATCTTGTCGCCGCGCAGATAGCTTTCACCGACAGGCGAGGGGCCGATATGCACAGCCTCGTCGGCCATCTCGACATGCAAGGCGCGGGCGTCAGCGTCGGAATAGACGGCCACGGTGCGCACGCCGAGCTTCCGGGCGGTGCGGATGACCCGACAGGCGATCTCGCCGCGATTGGCGATCAGGATCTTGCCGAACATGGAACCTCCGCAGCCAGAGTATGCTTTGAGCGAGGTCGGCGTTCCTTCGCGCCCCCCCTCTGTCCTGCCGGACATCTCCCCCACTTGGGGGGAGATTGGCAGCTTTGGCGCTGTCGTCCTTTTTTCAACGATGGCGATTGGCGAAAGCCGGCGCGACGTCTGATCTCCCCCCTTGTGGGGGAGATGTCCGGCAGGACAGAGGGGGGCGCTGTCCCGCCGGCCCTCCGGACAGGCTTTCGCTCAACATTATGGACCACTCCCTTACCAAGGGAGTGCTCTACGGAGATCGTCGCTTGAGCAGTCTTTTTGGTCATCAAGGTCAGCTCTCCCCAATGGCGGCAACGACCCGTCGGTATAGCTCCGCCATGGCCTCATCGAAGCAGCAGAAAGTAACCATCTCCGGCACAGTATTTTGCCGCAGGAAGTCGTTCACAGCGCCGATGGCAATGCCGGTCGCAGAGTCCTTCGGATAGCCGTAGATACCGGTCGAGATCGCCGGAAACGCCACCGTCCGGCAATCATGGCCGAGTGCGACTTCGAGCGAGCGCCGATAGCACGAGGCGAGCAGCTCGGCCTCGCCCTGGCCGCCGCCTTGCCAGACCGGACCGACCGTGTGGATGACATAGCGCGCCGGCAGGCGGTAGCCCCTGGTCAGCTTGGCGTCGCCGGTCTTGCAGCCATGAAGCATGCGGCATTCGGCGACGAGCTCGGGTCCCGCCGCGCGATGGATGGCGCCATCGACGCCGCCGCCGCCGAGCAGCGACGAATTGGCGGCATTGACGATGGCGTCGACCGCAAGCCTGGTGATGTCGCCGGTGTGGATGCGGATCCGGTCGCTGATGCTCATCGTCACATCCTGAACACGCCGAACTTCGTTTCCTCGATGCCGGCATTGAGCGCGGCGGAGAGGCTGAGCGCCAGCACATCGCGGGTCTTGGCCGGATCGATGATGCCGTCGTCCCAGAGCCTTGCCGAGGAATAGAGCGGGTGGCCCTCGTGCTCGTATTTCATCAGGATCGGCTTTCTGAATTTCGCTTCCTCCTCGGCGCTCCACCCACCGCCCTTGCGCTCGATGCCTTCGCGCTTGACCATGGCGAGCACGGTTGCCGCCTGCTCGCCCCCCATCACCGAAATGCGCGCGTTCGGCCACATCCACAGGAAGCGGGGCGAATAGGCGCGGCCGCACATGCCGTAATTGCCGGCGCCGAACGAGCCGCCGATGATCACGGTGAGCTTCGGCACCTTCGCGGTGGCGACGGCCATCACCAGCTTGGCGCCGTCCTTGGCGATGCCGCCGGCCTCGTATTTCCTGCCCACCATGAAGCCGGTGATGTTCTGCAGGAAGACCAGCGGAATGCCGCGCTGGCAGCAGAGCTCGATGAAATGCGCGCCCTTCAGCGCGCTTTCGGAAAACAGCACGCCATTGTTGCCGAGAATGCCGATCGGCATGCCGTGCAGATGGGCGAAGCCCGTCACCAGGGTCGTGCCGTAGTTCTGCTTGAACTCGTCGAACTCCGAACCGTCGACGAGGCGGGCGATCACCTCGCGCACGTCATAGGGTTGGCGCAGGTCGGTCGGCACGACGCCATAGAGTTCCTGCGGATTGTAAAGCGGTTGAATCGGCTTCTGCAAATTGAGGCTTACGCCCTTGTTGCGATTCAAGTTCTTGACGATACGCCGGCAAATGGCCAAGGCGTGTTCATCATCCATGGCGTAGTGGTCGGCGACGCCGGAAAGCCTGGTATGGACATCGGCGCCGCCGAGCTCCTCGGCGCTAACATCCTCGCCGGTGGCCGCCTTCACCAGGGGCGGGCCGCCTAGAAAAATGGTCGCCTGGTTGCGCACCATGATCGTCTCGTCCGACATCGCCGGCACATAGGCGCCGCCCGCCGTACAGGAACCCATCACGCAGGCGATCTGTGGGATGCCGGCCGCCGACATATTGGCCTGGTTGTAGAAGATGCGGCCGAAATGCTCGCGGTCGGGGAAGACCTCGTCCTGGTTGGGCAGGTTGGCGCCGCCGCTGTCGACCAGATAGACGCAAGGCAAATTGTTCTGCAGCGCGATCTCCTGCGCCCTCAGATGCTTCTTCACCGTCAGCGGATAATAGGTGCCGCCCTTCACCGTCGCGTCGTTGACGACGATCATCACCTCGGTGCCTTCGACGCGGCCGATGCCGGTGATGATGCCGGCGGCGGGAATATCCTCGCCATACATCGACCAGGCCGCGAACTGCCCGACTTCGAGGAAGGGCGAGCCGGTGTCGAGCAATTGCGCCAGCCGCTCGCGCGGCAACAGCTTGCCGCGGCCTTGGTGGCGCTCACGCGCCTCATCCGAGCCGCCGCGCTCGATGTTTGCCGCTTTCTCGGCGATGTCGTCGACCAGCGCCCGCATGCGCTCGGCATTGGCGCGGAATGTGTCGGAGGAGGGGGAGATCTGGGTTTGCAGTGTGGCCATCGTTCAGAGCTCTAAGTGCTGGGATTGCAGAACCTTCCATTCAGCTCTGAAGGAGGACTCTGCATTCCCTCTCTCAAAAGATATGAGCGACAGGGTTATTTTATAATAGTAAATATAAGTATTTTCGAAAACATCTTTAAATTTTATCTTAGCAAACAAATATGAATCATCAAAGTTATCAAAGGTGTTGTCTTTAAAGTTATCGTGTATAATTTCACTAGTAAGATGTACTACAACGTGAGGTATTCTGACTTTTGTGCCTTCATTTGTCTGGATGTGGGATTTATTGAAATTTATTACGCTGCCTAGCATATAAAATGACACTCCTTTATCCACTTTGTATTCAAGCGTGGTTCCATTCCGTCCAATCGTAAAATTTATTGGCATGGATTTTAACAGTGCATCAAGATCCCAAGTAATTGATACGTCAAGCATTGGCCCCTGTCCGACATTCTCAATGTCAAGAAAGGTGTCGGTTTCCCCGTGCTGGAACGGGCTCTTTTGCTCAAACATTCGCCCTACCAAGACAGGGTGCGGTCGAACTGAGTTTTTGCTTTGCTTATGCATTTCACGGGCTGTCAGCCACGCCGCAATTCCAGCTGCTAGCGTGCCGGCAGTTCCTAGTGTTTGAAAAATCAACAGAGCACTGTCTTCCACGGATGCTAAACCCCCTCCGCCATGATCTCTCGGCCGATCAGCCAGCGGCGGATCTCGCTGGTGCCGGCGCCGATCTCGTAGAGCTTGGCGTCGCGCAGCAGCCGTCCCGTCGGGTAATCGTTGATATAGCCGTTGCCGCCGAGAAGCTGGATCGCGTCGAGCGCCATCTGCGTGGCCTTTTCGGCCGCGAAGAGCACGCAGCCGGCGGCGTCCTTGCGCGTGGTCTCGCCGCGGTCGCAGGCGGCCGCCACCGCATAGACGTAAGCCCGCGCGGCGTTCATCGTCGTGTACATGTCGGCGAGCTTGCCCTGCACCAGCTGGAACGTGCCGATCGGCTGGCCGAACTGCTTGCGCTCGTGCACGTAAGGCACGGCGACGTCGAGGCAGGCCGCCATCAGCCCGATCGGCCCGCCGGAAAGCACCGCGCGCTCATAGTCGAGCCCCGACATCAGCACCTCGACCCCGCGCCCTTCCTCATGCAGCACGTTCTCGAACGGCACCTCGACATTCTCGAAGACGAGCTCGCCGGTATTGGAGCCGCGCATGCCGAGCTTGTCGAGCTTCTGTGCCACCGAAAATCCAGCCATCGTCTTTTCGACGATGAAAGCGGTGATGCCGCGCGAGTGGCGCTCCGGATCGGTCTTCGCATAGACCACCATCGTTCCGGCGTCGGGGCCGTTGGTGATCCACATTTTCGAGCCGTTAAGAACATAGCGGTCGTTGCGCTTTTCGGCGCGCAGCCTGAGCGACACCACGTCGGAGCCGGCGCCGGGCTCCGACATCGCCAGCGCGCCGACGGTTTCGCCCGAGCAAAGGGCAGGCAGGTACTTCTCCTTCTGCGCCGGAGTGGCCCAGCGGTTGATCTGGTTGACGCAGAGATTCGAATGCGCGCCGTAGGAGAGGCCGACGGAGGCGGACGCGCGGGAGATTTCTTCCATTGCAACCACATGCGCGAGATAGCCCATGCCGCTGCCGCCGAAGTCCGGATCGGCGGTGATGCCGAGCAGGCCGAGCGCGCCGAGCTCGCCCCACAGATGCGTCGGGAATTCGTTGGAACGGTCGATCTCCGCCGCGATCGGCGCGATCCTGTCCTGGGCAAAGCGCCTCACGGTGTCGCGCAGCGCCTCGATATCGGAATCAAGTCCGAAGCTGAGTGTTTTCGTGTACATGCCGTTCCTCCCTGCGCACACCCCGGTCTTCGCGGGATCATGCCTGTATCAGAGTGCCACGGCGTCTCCGGCGCGGCCGGAAGGACGCGCGGTGCCATGGCTGATTGTCGCGCCGACCAGGCGCATTGTCATCGAAAGATATGATGCCGTGACTTCGGCGATCGACAGTCGTTCGCCCGGACGGAACCAGACGATGACGCCGGTCATCATCTGGATCAGCGCCATGGCGGTCAGGCCTGTATCGTCGAGCTCGAAAGCGCCGGCTTCGACGCCGTCGCGCAGGATCGTGCGCAGCTCCTTCTCATAGGCTGTGCGCATCCTGAGGATCTGTGTCAGTCTTTCATGCGACAGGCTGCGCAACTCCATGTTGGAGACATGGGTGGCGTGGCGCCGCTCGATGTGGAAGGCGATGTGGTTCTCGACATAGGCGGCAAGCCGGGTGACCGGATCGGCGCTCGCCGGCCGCGCCGCTTCCCAGGCCTTGAGCAGGCCTTCCATATGCTCTCGCATCAAGGTGAAAAGCAGATCTTCCTTGGTCGGGAAGTAGCGGTAGAGCGCTGCCGCCTGCACGCCGACCTCCGCCGCCAGCTGGCGCATCGACATCGCCTCGTAGCCCAGCCGCGCGATCAGGCTGACCGCCGCCTCACGGACGGCCGCCTCGGTCTTTTCCCCGTCTGAGCCTGTGGTGCGTGCCATATTCGCCTCCAACAGCACTAATAAAACGAACGTTCAATTAATTCAAGGTGGGAAGAGAGCAATTCCTCGCCCCCGCAAAGCGGGGGGAGAGGTGGCTCGGGCGAAGCCCGAGACGGAGCGGGGGTTGCGGCGCGGGCGGGTTTGTTCTGAAATTCATCAAGATTGCGCTGTTCCCCTCTCCGTCGCGGCTTCGCCGCGCCACCTCTCCCCACTGTCGTGGGGCGAGGAATGGCGCTAGACGATGTTCCTGAAATCCGCCGGCGCGTCGTCGCCCGCTTCCTCGATCTCGACCTTCGAGACGAGCGCGCCGCGCGGCCCCTGCCACAGGCGATCGATCATCGCCGTGACAGCGGCATCGGCGCCGGCAATCAGCGCCGTGACCGAGCCGTCGCGCTCGTTGCGGACCCAGCCTGTCAGCCCGAGACGCATGGCCTCGCCACGCGTCCAGACACGGTAGCTCACACCTTGCACCGTGCCGGAAACACGCGCCCGAACGGCTCTTTGCTTATCCTGCATCGTCCGCTCCAGTATCTTCCCCATCAATCTGGCGCACGAGGGGTCAAATGCAACCGGTTTGAGGGATAGGTGGCGCCGGCGGATTAAATAATTGACTCAGTCAACCAATGGGGAAATTATCGGAACGCAATGCCCCAAGGAGGCCCAGCATGCAGCACGAGGCCCTGGTCCATGAGATCCGTCGCTTCAACCGGTTCTATACCGGGCTGGTTGGGCTGCTCGATGCGACCTTGATGCAGAGCCCTTATACGCTGACCGAGGCTCGGGTGCTGTTCGAGCTCGGGCGCAAGTCCCGACCAGGTGGCGGACGGACTGGTCTGCTGGCACGCATGTTTCACCTCGATCTCGCGCCTGCGGTATCGGAGCTGGCCGGCGAACTGAACCTTGCCCCTGCCTATCTCACGAGGGTGCTTCGGAAGTTCGCCGCCATGGGGTTGGTTGAAATGCGCGACGACCCGGAGAACGGGCAGCCCGTTCTTGTGCTGACCAGGCGCGGCAAGGCCGCGCTGGTCGATCTCGAGGCGGCGACGAACCGCGATCTCGCCCGCCTGACCGCCAAGCTCGAGGACGAGCAAGCCGCTGAGCTTTCCGATGCGCTGAAGCGCGTGGCACGCCTGCTGGCAGCCGCGGGAATGTGAATCGCCCGATCTGCTCCCCGGGAAACAGGGGCCGGGGTTCGGTCAGTTCCCCCGCGCCGCCGCGAGCGCGCCCGGCAGTTCCTCGGCAAAGATGTCGAGCTCATGGTCGAGCCCGACGCTGACCCTTAGGCAGCGGTCGAGCCTTGGTGCCATCGGCTTGCGGATGAACACGTCGCGCGACAAGAGATTCTGCATCGCCTTCAGCGCGAAGGCGCCGTCGCGGCCGCAATCGATGGTGACGAAGTTGGTTGCCGACGGCAATGGCTTCAGGTCGTTCTGCCTGGCGATGGTCGAAATGCGCTCGCGGCCTGCCGCCACGCGCGCCACCACCGAGCGCAGGTAATCCTGGTCGGCAAGCGC
Source organism: Mesorhizobium sp. M2E.F.Ca.ET.209.01.1.1 (assembly GCF_004010375.2). Classification (NCBI taxonomy): domain Bacteria; kingdom Pseudomonadati; phylum Pseudomonadota; class Alphaproteobacteria; order Hyphomicrobiales; family Phyllobacteriaceae; genus Mesorhizobium; species Mesorhizobium sp. M2E.F.Ca.ET.209.01.1.1. Next base: position 14,732 of record NZ_SADP02000038.1, read on the forward strand.
CTCGACGCCGGCAATCTGCGCCATGCGGCTGACGCCGTAATGGTTGCGGATCTTCTCGAAGTCGCGGATCACCTCCGCTTCCGCAACCGCGTAGCCGCAGCGTATGCCAGCCAGGCCGTAGGCTTTGGAGAAGGTGCGCATGCGGATGACGTTCGGCCGCGCGATATCGATCGCCGGCAGCGCCGAGGCTGGGCCCAACTCACCATAGGCCTCGTCGAGCACCAGCATGGTGGTTTCCGGCAGCGCCTCGATGAAGCGGACGACATCCGGCGCCTCCCACCAGCTTCCCATCGGATTATCGGGATTGGAAAGGTAGACCAGCGGCGCTTTTTCGCTGACAACCTTGGCGAGGAGCCCGTCCAGATTCTCCTTGTCGTTGGCATAGGGCACCGTCACCAGCCGGCCGCCGACGCCGGCGATATGGAAATTGAAGGTGGGGTAGGCGCCAAGCGAGGTCACGACCGCGTCGCCCGGCGCGACATACATGCGCGCCACCAGGCCGAGCAGCCCATCGATGCCTTCGCCGACGACCACGTTTTCGACGGCCACGCCGTGATGCGCGGCCGCCGCCACCTTCAGCTCGTAATTGTCGGGGTCGCAATACATCCACTGGTCGCGCGCGACGGCTTCCATGCGGGCGATGACGCGCGGCGAAGGGCCGAAACTGCTTTCATTGGCGCCGATGCGGGCGCGAAAAGGCCGCCCGCGCTCGCGCTCCTGCGCCTCCGGCCCGACAAACGGCACAGTGGTGGGAAGCGCACCGATGATCGGGGTGAGGGAAGGGCGACGAAGCATGGCATTGGCTCGCTTGAGAAGGGGGGTTCTTGCTAGCGCGGGCGGGGAATGGGTGCAAGGTGGGTGAGACCGTGATGGCTTGCGGCGTGGCCCGGACCGGATTCCAACGCCTCTTTTTTGGTAGCGAGGTGTCATGAAAAATGGTCTGCCTCCTGCTTGGTCCAAGCACATCAAAGCCGGCCAGGCGAAACCTATTGGTGCAAGCCAGCCCCGTTCAAAATAAATTTGCTTGCGAGCGCGCAGGCCGACAACGTGCTGTTGAGGCAAGCCTATGCGCATCAGCAGGCCAAACGGCTGGAGGAGGCTCAGGACTTATCGTTGATTGAAGACCAAGGGGCGCAGTCACGGCGTCTCATCGATCATCTCGGGCTGCCTGCCCTGGAATGATGCCTGCCTCCGATTTTTTGACACGAACGGCTCAGTAAACACCTATAGCAATTGGCAGGTTCGCCAGCCGATCTACAAGTCGTCGGTCAAGCGATGGAAGAATTACGAAAGCGAGATCCAGCCCCTGATCGACGCTTTGGGAGATCTGGCCGACACCTGAGCTTAGCTTCAGTCGGCGGTTCAATGTCCGGCGGATCATGGCCGTCAGGAATTGAGTGCTGTCGTAACGGCCTGATTTAATGGCGCCCATTTACAAAAAACCCGGCGATCGCCCGCCGGGTTTCGATTTCGATCAGGCAACGCCTGTTAGAACGAGCGCTGGAAGCGGAGCAGACCGCCGACGCTGTTCTTCTTGTCGGCGCCGGTGAAGTTGACAACGTCGGCACCCGAAACCCAATCATCGAACTTGCCGAAGTGATCCCAATCGACTTCGGCCGTGACCGTAAAGCCGGGGACGATGTCGTAAGCGACGTTCGCGGCCACGCCGTAGTTCTTGTCCTCGTCACCCGACACCTGGAGGTTGAACGAGGTCTTCTCGTTAAACTTGTAGGTGCCACCGGCCCAGAATGCCCAGTTGCCGCCCCAGATCTTGTAGAAGCCGCGACCACCGGCCCCGATGGCATAGGTCGGGTCGTTGAGGTTGTCGTCGCTGCCATAGCCGAACATGCCGAACAGCGACAGTTCGTTGGTGACATTCACATCCAGGCGAACCTTGCCGGCGACTTCTTCATAGTTGCTGTCGTAAGCAACAACGCCGGTGATGGCGCCCCACCCTTGAGTCCACTTCACGCCGCCGACGACATGCGGAACGTAGCTGTCGATCGTGCCGACGACGCCCGAACCTTCTTCCAGCGAGACCACCGCCGAGAAGCCGTTGCCGGCGTCGAAATAGTACTGGACGACGTTGGTGTCGAAGTCGCCATAGGGGACGATCGTATCCTGGATGACGTTGCCGGCGTAGCCGATGAACGTATCGAAGGCCGATTCGTCCTTACCGACGCGGAGGCCACCGAGCTGGATCCATGCGAAGTTCAGCGAAACGTTCTTGTTGCCGGCAGGATTGCTGTTGAATTCATCCGCTGCCGTGGTCGGATCGTCTGCCGATGGGTAGCCGTTGCGGTTGCCGAAGTTGAAGCGGGTCTCGGTGTAGGTCTTCAACGTGCCGAGCTCTGTTTCCTGGCCGGTCCAGGTCTTCAGCGTGAAGCGGGTGTTCTTGTAGAAGGTGCTCTGCTCATCGCCGTCCTCATGGTCGAACGACTTGGCGCCGTCGAACGAGCCGACGTCGCCGACGCCGATGTCGTAACGGACATAACCGCCGACGCGCAGGCAGGTCTCGGTGCCGGGGATGTAGAAGTAGCCCGAGCCGTAGACGTCGCAGATCTTGACGTATTCAGCCGGTTCCGGCTCGGCGACGGTCACCGCGTCGGCGGCGCGGGCGCCCGAAACTGCGATCAGGGCCGCAGCTGAGCCGAGAAGAAGGCTCTTGATGTTCATTTTCTGACCTCCAGTCAGAATCGAACGCAAGCGATGTGGACTCTCGGCCAAAATTA
>NZ_SADP02000387.1:0-377 GCF_004010375.2 Mesorhizobium sp. M2E.F.Ca.ET.209.01.1.1
CCGGCGTCGGGCTTTTCTACTATGCCGGCCACGGCCTTCAGGTCGACGGCCGCAATTACATCGTGCCGGTCGACGCCAGGCTCGACATGCCGGTGAAGCTGCAGCTCGAAGCCGTGCCGATCGACGAAGTCCTCGACATCATGGAACAGCAGACCAAGGTCAGCCTGGTCTTCCTCGATGCCTGCCGCAACAACCCGTTTGCCCGCAGCCTGAGCCGCACCGCCACCACCCGCTCGGCGACGGCGCTGGCGGGTCTGGCGCAGTTCGATTGGACGCGCGGTTCCTTCATCGCTTTTTCGACCGCGCCCGGTGCTGTCGCCATGGACGGCAGCGGGCGCAACTCGCCCTTCGCCAAGGCCCTGCTGCGCCATATCGCC
>NZ_SADP02000388.1:0-376 GCF_004010375.2 Mesorhizobium sp. M2E.F.Ca.ET.209.01.1.1
CCTGCACCAGCGTCTGGCAAAGGCCGAACATGCCGAGCGAAAGCCCGATCCAGAGACCGTTCCAGCCGAAGGTGTCGAAACCCCAGAGCGCCCAGCAGGTGCCGTAGGCCTCGCCGGCCCCGGACAGGATGAAATAGACCAGGACGATGGGCAGCAGCCCTTTCATCGAAAACAACCAGCGCAGCGGCCTCAACGGATTGAGCGCGGCGAGGTCGATCTTGCGGCGAATGGGTGCGCGCGACTCCGGCAGGACGAAGACGGCGAGAAGCAGGTTCGCGGCGTTGAGCACGGCGGCGGCAATGAAGGGCAGACGAACCCAGTGGTCGCCGAGCACGCCGCCCAGCACCGTACCGATGATGAAGCCGATGCCGAACAT
>NZ_SADP02000389.1:0-376 GCF_004010375.2 Mesorhizobium sp. M2E.F.Ca.ET.209.01.1.1
GATTATCGAGGCGGGCGCCGTGATCGGTCCGGGCGCATCCATCGGCAGCGGCACGGTCATTGCGCCGCATGCCGTCGTTGGCCGTTCCTGCCAGATCGGCCGCGACGGCTATATAGGGCCCGGCGCGAGCATCCAATACGCACTCCTCGGCAATCGCGTCATCATCCATGGCGGCGCCAGGATCGGCCAGGACGGTTTCGGCTTCGTCGGCGGCGCCAAGGGGCCAGAACGGGTGCCGCAGATCGGCCGCGTCATCATCCAGGACGACGTGGAGATCGGCTCCAATTCGACTGTAGACCGCGGCGCGATGTCCGATACCATCATCGGCCAGGGTACCAAGATCGACAATCTGGTGCAGATCGCCCACAATGTTCGC
>NZ_SADP02000390.1:0-376 GCF_004010375.2 Mesorhizobium sp. M2E.F.Ca.ET.209.01.1.1
CGAAAAACCAGCAAGTCCGGCCCTGATGAGCCCTTCAGCTGATCGCTGACGGCCTGCACAGATCCGGCCGTGCGCGGATACGGCGGAAAAGTCCCAATGCGACTGCCCTCTTGGCCTACACTTGCTGTGGCGGTTCTGGCGGCCACGGGGCTCGCTTCGGCCACTTTGTGGTATCTGACCGAAGTTCAGGCGCCGTATTCGCCTGATGATCCGTTGTTTTCTGAGGCCGGCGATGCAGCGCGCGGCCAGCTTGTCTTCGCTGCGGGTGGCTGCGCTTCCTGTCATACAACTCCCGGGCAACCCGATGATTTGAAACTCGGAGGCGGCTTGGCGCTCGCCTCGCCCTTTGGCACATTTCGGCCGCCCAATATCTCCC
>NZ_SADP02000391.1:0-376 GCF_004010375.2 Mesorhizobium sp. M2E.F.Ca.ET.209.01.1.1
CTTGAAGAAGAGGGCGGCGATATCCGGTCAGGCCCAGTTCAATCAGAATCAGGGCGGCCAGAATCAGGGCGCCTTGCCGCTGAAGCCCGGCCAGGGTGTGACGCAGGGCCAGCAGCCTGGTGCTGCGGCTCCGCTGTCTAAGAACCTGTCCGCCCGCAAGCTCGGGACCGACCACGCCTTGCCGGGAGCCGATGGCAAAACGCTGCCGCTCGTCAACGGCAAGCCGGTGCTCAACGGCCAGAATCTGCCCAACGACAGGTCGAGGAAGCTGCTTGGCAAGCAAGGCATTGTGGGCAACCAGGAGGCGACGGGAAATGCCGGCGCCGCGGCGACCGGAGAGCAGGGCACGGATCAGCAGAAGGGCAAGAAATTCCGC
>NZ_SADP02000392.1:0-336 GCF_004010375.2 Mesorhizobium sp. M2E.F.Ca.ET.209.01.1.1
TCGATCGAGGCCGGCCCCATGGACGACGTGACGGCGACGATTTCGGTCCAGACACCGGCGACACTGCGCGCGGCGGCCGCGATCGTCTCGGTCATGCTCGCCGTCGTGTTGGGATTTACCACCAGTATCCGCACGATCACGCCCTGGTCCGGCGGCGGCCGACATAGAGGATGGCGCCTAGCGTCGCCATGATCACCAGGAAGGAAAACACGGTGGTCACCGTGCCCAGCGCGTAGAGCACCGGCGTGGTGACATTGGTGGTCATGCCGTAGATCTCGAGTGGCAGTGTGTTGAAGGTTCCCGAGGTCATCAGTGTGCGGGCGAACTCATCGTAGG
>NZ_SADP02000393.1:0-375 GCF_004010375.2 Mesorhizobium sp. M2E.F.Ca.ET.209.01.1.1
TTTCAACCGCTTCTTCCTGCCACAGCTCTCGCGCATGGCGCAGACGCTCGTCGACGACCGCTGGGTGCTCGGTGGCGGTGGCGAACAGGGCGGCATCGACCAGGACCTGCCCAAGCTCGGTCCTGAGCTCATCGACCGCTACGGCAAGGAATTCGCCGCCGCCTGGAACGGCGTGCTCGACCAGCTGAAGCTCAAGGCGATGCTGAAGGACAAGCCGCATTATCTGGCGCTTTCGGCCGTCGCGTCGCCGGATTCGCCTCTCGACCAGCTGTTCACGGCGATAGCCGATGAAACCGCATTGACCAAGGACACGGCCGTCGAGAGCGAGACCAGCACCGCGCAGCAGGATCCCGCCGCCATGGCCAAGGGCCTGGC
>NZ_SADP02000394.1:0-375 GCF_004010375.2 Mesorhizobium sp. M2E.F.Ca.ET.209.01.1.1
GCAAGGACCGCCACAAGGATCGCAACAAGGACCGCAAGGACCGTCGCGACGACACGCGTGGCAATGGCGGCAACGGCAACGCGCAGCCGCAGAAGGACGGCGGCAACCGCAAGGACCGCGGTGAGCAGCGCAAGGACGGCCGTAACGGCAATGCCCAGCAGCCGCCGCAGCAGGGCAAGCAGAAGGAGCCGCAGCAGCAGAACAAGCCGCGCAACGACCAGCAGGGCCAGGGCCAGAACCAGAACCAGCAGCCGAAGCTGAAGCAGCCCAAGCAGCCGCGCCAGCAGCAGGAAGGTGACAAGCCGGCCGAGAAGCCGCAGCGCGGCGGCGTCGAGGCACCGGCGGAGAGCGTGACCGCGGCGGCAGCCGTGGCCG
>NZ_SADP02000395.1:0-375 GCF_004010375.2 Mesorhizobium sp. M2E.F.Ca.ET.209.01.1.1
TGACGATCTCCTTGCCGTCGACCATGATGCGGCTTTCGGGATCTGGCAGGTCCTCGCACATCAGGTACCAGTCGACCGCGTGGCCGGCCATGAAGTCGAGCACCAATTTCGGCATCGTCTTCACATTGGCCTTGAGCATGTTGCCGTCGATCTTGCCGAGCAGTTGCACATTGCCCAGCGGCTTGCCGCCCTTGCCGTCCGACAGATAGTAGTCGTTGAGCATCAGCGTTTTCTGGTAGACGCTATCGTTGCGGCGGCGCGGATCGATCGCCAGCATGGCGCTCGAATTGTGGTTCATGAAATTGCGCCCGACCTGGTCGGAGCTGTTGGCGAGGCCCTTGCCTTTCGCGGAAGGCGAACGCAGCAGGATCGCGG
>NZ_SADP02000396.1:0-375 GCF_004010375.2 Mesorhizobium sp. M2E.F.Ca.ET.209.01.1.1
ATGGCGTGGACGCTTAGGGCTAGGGTGGGGTTGTATGGTGTGTGAATGGAGGTAGGCTACCAGTGGCCCTTGCGCTGATTCTAGCCGTAGAGCAGATCGGCGAAGCGATCATAGGCAAGGCGGGTCAGCGGCAGCACGAGCCGATTGCCGAACAGGCTCGCCAGCCAGCCCTCGCCCGGCGTTGCCAGCCAGACCGCGATCGCGACGTCGGCGCCAACGAGCAATCCACCCTCGGCATCGGTCGCATGCAGCCGGCGGCGGATGTCCTCCAGCGAGGCGCCATGCGACGACAGCGCATCGGGCTCCAGGTTGATATCACGGAACTCGATCCGCCCGGCCTTGACCGCCTCGATCAACCGCCGCTTCTGCCGGCTG
>NZ_SADP02000039.1:0-16087 GCF_004010375.2 Mesorhizobium sp. M2E.F.Ca.ET.209.01.1.1
TGCCCGGATGGCTCGAAGCGGATGATCCGATGGAACCCGAGCCTCGCAGCTCACATAGGAAAAAAGCCCTTCCGTCCCATCATCTCCACCGCGCATCTCATCCTCCAATCTCTCCGGCGGAATCGAAACACGGACTGGCCCCAGACGAAAGAGTTTTTCCGCAGCCTGTTAAGGCACCGGTCTTGAAAACCGGCGTGGGCGCAAGTTCACCGTGGGTTCGAATCCCACTCCCTCCGCCACAATTACAATAAAAATACTTAGTGCCCAAAAATAGAGCGTGCCATAACGTTTGCCCTGCTGTCCAAAGAAGGCGGCCGCCCATGCGGTGGAATCTGTTATCCAGAGATGGCTGCCTAGCAGCCCGCCTAAGGTGGCCCCCCGATATCTATCGAAGCGAAATCCGGCGTCCTACCCATGTCAATCTCAAGCCGCAGAAGCTTCTCGGCAAGCACCTGCGCTTGACCTATCGCTTCTTTGTCTTTCGAAGTCGGACGCACAACTGCCCCATGAACCACGCCACTCCTTATTGAGTAGAAACCGCCTATAATTTTGAATACGTCTTTTCGCTCTTCGTAGGTCGATCCGAGCAGCATAGAAGCTCTGGTTTTCAGGCGGTGAGAAAGTTCTGAGCTGCTTTCCTTCGGCAACAACAGCGCCTCCAGGGCAATGGCGATGTCGATGGCCCTTTGGCTATGATCCCTGCGGCTTCGCGCAGATCTCAATCTGAGCGCGGCAATTTCGCTGCGTCGAGCTAAATCGTCTTTCAGCTCGATGAATTTCTCGGCGTACGCCACGGCTTCTTTTGTGATCTTTGCCACAGGCGGCAGGCCAGCTTGATCCCCGCCCCACATGCGGCCAACCACGGCAGCTTCCAAGTCGAGGTCTGCAAAGTCGTGCCAAGAGTACCCTGGATTCGGGAAGATCTCGCCAGAGGCGGACAGGCCAAGAAGCGCCTTATCGATCGGTGATTGTGGAGGCTCGTCCGGTACGGCACCAGGTGATGCTTTGAAGATTTGATCATAGAAGGCCACCATTGGCCGATGGCGGTGGAAAAACATTCGTGAGGAAGAGAAGCCGTAGCTATCCGCCAAAACTCTGACATTCGGCGTAGGAGGCAAACCATCAAGCCGCGAGACGACCACTCCGTTCGAAAACCTTATCGGTTCAGGGGCGTCAGCGCCAACTACCTCGACAACCAGCCGAACAGTCGCCTCGCCGGCCGCTGAGATCGAGTGCACTTTTTTCAACCAATCAACGGTAGCTGCCGGACCACGATCCGCAAGGACTAGTAGGGATACCATCGCCAAATATGGCTCGGCGCCGCCAGTGATGATCTGCTTCGATCCGAATCCGATTTGGCTGCCGGCGCCGAAAACGTCGCGAATCGCCCTCTGAATGGGTTCGACGTCAGGCACATCGAAACCTCTCGCCCTCGCATTGAGCTCTCGCGCGAAGGTCTCTTTTGCTTCAAGAACGGCCAGCAAATCTTCCATTTTCTGCACGCTCCATATTATTGGGAGCGGCATCTTTACAGTTGCTCGGTTTCAAGAAAAGGCCCGGAAGCCGAAGCCGCCGGGCCAATTGCGGTGCCAATTCTTTCCTGCGAGGATCGAGGGGCCGGCCCCGCCCGATCGAAGGAAACCGCCCATGTCCATCCCATTAACTGCTTTGACGACAGCAGCGATCCTGCTTGTCGCCACCGGGCTCAGTGAGGCCCGGCCCGACACCCGCACGATGATCTGCCAGCAGATCCAGCAACTGATCCAGAGCAAGCGCGCCGTCGTGCTGACCACCGGTCCCAACACCTATGACCGTTATGTCAAGCAATTCGGGAACGAGTGCGACTGGCCTCAGGTGCCAATGTCGGCCTATGTCCCGACCCGAGACGGCCGCTGCCCCGTCTACAAGTGCGACGAACCGGTTGGCCGTGTCCCCTGAAAGAAATGAAAAGCCCGGCCACATAGCAGCCGGGCGGGTCTGTGAGGCTTGTCACAGACGCAACGGCGCATTGGCATAGCTTCCAGCGGTGAAGGGAGGAGTCCTTCGATGCTTGTGAACCTTCATATGCTTGTGAACCTGCCTCTTGTCGTCGTTGGTCCTGTTGTCGCTTGGCTCTGTCGCCGAGCCGATCAGAAGGCGCAGTTGAAGGCAACGGACGAACTGAGCGAGTCACCGGACGACCTGCTTAGCGATATCGGGATTTCCCGTGACGACATCGAGACGATGCGCTGGCTGCCCAGCTAGAAAAGGGCCCGGAAGCAGGAGCCACCGGACGCTCCTCGTATTTTAGCAAAATGTGAAACAAAGCGATTTCGCTAGCGTTGAGGCTCCGAAAATGGAGCTTCAAGCATGGACCCGGCTACAGCAGCGGTCATGGTTTTGCTTATGTGCAGCCCAGGCGATGCGCCGGTCTGCAAACCGGTCAATACGGCTTCGTCTCAAGTGTTCGCATCCCTCAGCGAATGCCGGTCCTCGTTAGCAAAAGAACTAGCCGACGCTACTAGCGGAAGAATGGTCGGCCGATGCCAAGTTGTCGATCCGATCGTCACAGGCTCGTTGCCTGCCGGCTATACGACAGTTGTCGTTACCCGTGGCGGGAAGGCTGCTAGATATGTTGTTCCACATAAAGAAGAATAAGCCCGCCGCCGTGAGCAGCGGGCGCGATGTAACGGTTTATATTCTTGATTTCAGGCACCCTGCCCGCCTGGTATGAACCCTGGACAGTCATAGTCGGCGGGGTCGGCCTCGCGCTCGTCATCGAGTTCGCGTTCATCGTCCCCTTCCCGGTCACTCATTCCGACGACCTCGATGCCACCAGCCAGCCAGGGTTCGATTAGCGAGCCCGTGAAGCGCGCGTTTCCTCTGGCCGCTGTCCTACAGCTGGTTGAGCCCACCTCGCCGACTCCCCTACCCCTGGGAGTGGGCTAGGCCCGGCGGTTCAATCAACGCTACCCCAACACAGCGGAACTGTCGGGCCGCTACCTGCCTGGCGCTCGTCAGCTCTCCATCGCGCTATTGAGCATCCTCCGAAATAGTTACTTTAGCAGACGCTGATATGCTGATACGCGTACCTGGTGCCGAGCTGACTCACAACATCTCGGCTAGGCCCGGCAGTCACTGCCGCACACCCAAACGGCGGCTGTCGGGCCGCCGTTAAGGACATGGCGTCCAGTCGCGGCCGGGTCGCTCGAACGATAAGTCGCGGCTTATTGGCAAGCGTCATGCTCGCCGGCGCTGTTCGGCTCCGCGGGAGAGAATGCTGATTTCGGCTTCGGTCAGCGTGATCTGATAGCGCTGTGTGGAATTCTTCGAGTAGATGTCGTCAGCGATAATCGAGACGGCCACATCGCCATTCTCATCGATCTGGACATCGTCGATCTGCAACGGCGCTGAGTATATGCATTTCGGCAATCCTGGCTTTCGCGCAGGCTGGGCAGACAATCGCATGTCGAAGGGTCCCTTGCTGTGCAGCAATTCGGCCGATGCAAAATCAATGCCAGCGTTTTGGACCGGGATGACACGCTACTTCCACGTTCGTCCTTATGGATACGTGCCTACTATTTCGGCACGAGCGTATTGTTTCGCCAGCCGGCGCGGCGTTCGTCCCCGACACCCAATGCCGGCTAGGCCCGGCGCTTGCTGGCCTACCCCGCCAGCCTGCCGGGCCGCTCCCGGTCTCCGTCGCCGACTGCGGATGTACCAGCGGCGACGGGAGCAGGACACTATGGGCACGGCGTCCAGCCGTTCCGCTGCTCCGGCGTCACCGCATGGTTGGTGAACTGCAGGTTCCGATCGTCACGGCCGGCGGCGCGGCACTCGCTGCAATTGATGATCTTCAGCAGATCCCAATGAAGGCAGGGCTGGTCCGGCCCGAACCGCTTCACCAAATCCGCGACATTGAGGACGGCTCGACGCTTGCACGTGAGACAGTCAACCGAAAGCCCCGTGCCGGCCGCAAGCTTGCCGCCTAGCGTGGCTTCCGAAAAAGGATATTCCTTGCCCATGGCGATCCTCGTTTCTGCAAAGGGTCGCCGCACCAATGAGGCATTTATTCCTGCCCCAGCCGGCCTTCAAGCTCTTTCAGGAAATGAGCTTCGTTAAGCAGTGAATCCCAGTCGGTGCCGAACCGCTCAATCAGATCGCCTGCCTGCTCTTCGGTGATCCTTGCTTCCCGTGCGAGCCTGGCCGCCAGGAGATCATGGACCTTCTCGTCTGCAAGGCTGGCTTCGCGGTGTTGCATGGCCTTGGCGATTGCCTCGAAGACGCTGCCGACTTCCTCATAGATTTCTGCTACCTCGATGCCCTCCCGGTGTGCCGCTTCCATTGCTTGGTCGGTCAGAGCGCTTAGCGCAGCAGGGTCATTCGTCCCCACCCCGGGCAGATGCTCTGCCATCCAACGGTCGAAGAAATTGGTGCCGCGCGTGCTCATTTTTCCATAAGCATGAGCCGCATATTAGGTTCCGCTGATCTGTAATTGTGACCTTGAACCTTCTCTTTCGGGGAGCGTTGGCATTGGATTCAGGAGGTTTCCGATGGCGCGTTTCCAAATCGAAGAGTTCTATGGCCAACGCCTCGTTGCCACGGCATCTGCAGAGGCGCCTGATGCGCTCAGCGCCGCAGAGACCCTGACGGGAAAGGTGATTTCTACCAAGGCCTTGCAAGAGCACTGGTTTCGGGTTGTCGACGAACGGGAAGGCACCGTTCACGAATTCAGCATTGCAGAAGAGCCGCCCAAGGATTTTGCCAAATGACGAACTGCTTAGGCGCAGAGCCCGGCTCGCAGATCGAGGGTGACACAGGATTATGCGAGCCGGGCCTAGCCGCCGACACCTATTCCGGGGGGAAGTGGTTTCAAACTCGGCGGTGAAGCAAAGGTCTTCGATAAGTCCGCGTGGCGCAATAAGGACCGAGGTCCCATCACGCTAACTGCAATGGTCCACGTTATGTTAGCGTTGTGAAAGAGCCCGCCTGCCATGGATGCCAGACGGGCTCTTTATCGAGTGTGGACCCTTGGGTCTCGCAGGGTACCCCACCCGACGCGAGCGCGCTTGGTAATGAAGCAGCCTAGCGCGTCGACTGGATATCAACTGCACCAATGGCCCTGACGTTCCATTAGCAATCGCTGCAGGAAAGTGGCTTTTGCGCCAAACAGGCGCAGGGCTCTTCTGTTAGCGCCCGAGCGGCAACTTGGATGCCATAAGCAGCTCGTCCTCATCCCTGATGCCGGCCAGGTAATTGGCCATGAGCCTGGACGCGAGAGCCTCGCGTCGTTCCGGTGACTTGTATTCGTTTTTCAGCTTGTCGAACACGCGACCAAGCAAGGCGACATCTGAAGAGCTGAAAACGCCGGCCTCGTGGGCTCTTTTGTAGATCGGCATGAACCCCTCCTGCGATCCGGCAGATAATTGCCTTCGCAGATCATGGCACAATAACATATGTAAAAAAGCCCGCCGACCGAAGCCGACGGGCAGGTGCTGGAATAGCCTGGAGATGCGCAAAGTGGCAACGTGCGCAGCAGGCTGACCGGTCAACAACAAAGCGCGTGCGTTGCTCCCGTAAAGAACCAGCGCCGCACGTCAGTCGCAACCCGCCTGAGACGAACGTCGTACCGACCAACTCTAACGTCCGAATCGTGCAACGACTTCTCTAAATGGCCATTGTGTTTTCGCCGGCGAGCATAGTCCCTTCATCGCCGGATCATGGGTGCCTGCCGTGACCTGCGAACCGGCAGGCACCCATACAGCCTAGAGGTTGCCGGTTGCCGATCCCTCAAGAACTCAACAACCAACAGCTCACATTCGAGTGCCCACAGTGCAGGCATCCAATCGTCAGGAAAGGGACATGGTTCAAGACCATAGCAGCCTTCAAATGCCCGTCGTGCAAGGCCTCGCTTAGGATCGGATACCCGAGAAGCTACGCCTCTTCGAAAGGCACATGGGCCTGCGCGGGAAAGCACAGGTGAACCCGCGTGGACCGCCGGACATCACAGGCACCGGCATTTCGCCGGAGCCTGTGAGGAAGGTCCGCCTTAGCCGCCGCTAGCAGGCGCCGGGGTGGGTTTGGCCGGAGCTGCGGGCTTGGAGACCGACGGGGCGGACGGCGCCTCGACCTTCGGCGTGTTGACGCTAACGTTCACATCCTTACCTCCACTGCCATTTATGTTTATCACTCCTGTGAAGAACAAAAGCGCAACAACGGCGATGATGCCAAGGATAACCGCAACGGCTGTTCCGCCGCCACCAGAGTTTACGACTGTAGGTCCGTCAGACATGACTTCTCTCCTTCTTGAGTTCTCACTCGGAAGAAAAGAGTGCTTTGTGATATTTGTTCCCTTGCTCAGCCAACGGTCCTAAAATACCTCAGACCGAAGTCCATTGACTGCAAATACCCAAACGGATTGCCCCAAAACTAAACAAAAATGAAAAAACCCGCCGACCGAAGCCAGCGGGTGAAGTAGAGGTTGGTCTCGGCCCACCAGGGTCGAACCTCCATAAGGGCACATGACGTGTCGGGGCGCACGCTCAAATGTTAAACACCAGTTCGCTCTTTTCGTGAAACCCGAACCGCATTATGTTCCGCGCCTACGTCGCGCAACACGGTTCTTCAGCTCATAGCTGCGGTGATCACCATCGCCGTCAGGCCGACGCCGCCGAGCAAGTTGACGCGGTGTTGCAGGCCGCTATAGAAGGCACACGGAAAACCAAATAGTTGCATTTTGCGTAGCAACGGGCTGTTTTAGCAAATCGGCTAGAACGGAAAAGCCAAGCAAAAGCAATTAGATGGAGGGATGGCCGAGCGGTTTAAGGCACCGGTCTTGAAAACCGGCGTGGGCGCAAGTTCACCGTGGGTTCGAATCCCACTCCCTCCGCCAGATGCTATCATCGGCTTTCAAGTGAATCTCGGCCCCTCCGCGCCGTCCTCACCAGTCCAGCTTGAAGCCGACATCGCCGCGATAGCTCTGCAAGCCGCTGCCGAACTTGCCGTCGAAGACGGCGAACATGGAGGTGTTCGAACCCCATTTGGACCGAAGCGGTCCTGAACGCCCAGGCATGACGGTCAACCGTTGGTAAAGCAGCGGTTATTTGATTTCTCGGACAAAATATGCTGCTTCTCGCGCCCATGAAAAAGCTCTGCCTGATGGTTCTGGCGTCGTTGGCGCCGGTCTTGCCGGCCAAGGCGATGGACAATGCGTTGCGCGCCGGCCTGATGAAACTCGATCCCGAAACCCGCCTCGAGCAGCGCTGCGACGCCGAAGTGCTCGACCGGATCAGCCAAGACGATCACAACTACAAGGCCGACCGCGTCGTGGCCTACGCCTTTGCCACGCCGCAGATGAGCGCCGACGCCATCAAGAGCTCGGGCGCCGCCTTCCGCAGCAAGGGCCAATGGTACCGGTTGAAATTCAAATGCGAGACCGGGCCGGACCACATGCAGGTGCTGCAGTTCCGCTACAAGATCGGCGATGAAATCCCGGAGTCCGACTGGGCTAAATACAATCTCTATGACTAGTTTGCGGCCGTCCGCCTGACCGGCGAACACCCGAAATCGTTGAGGGTTAGCGCCGGCGGCGCCGTTTTCCGGCGATGTCCAAACCTGCGTCTTGACGCCGGTGAACCATGTCTTTAGGGCCGTCTGGGTATTGGGCGACCCGGCATTTCAGGCAAGGGATTTCTAGTTCATGGAAATATTCACTGCCACAGGCCTTTCAGCTCTCCTCCAAGTCGTCGCAATCGATCTCGCGCTCGCCGGTGACAACGCAATTGTGATCGGCCTCGCGGCCGCCGGCCTTCCGGCTGATCAGCGCAAGCGCGCCATCATTGTCGGCATCGCCGCGGCCACGGTCCTGCGCATCATCTTCGCCCTCATCACCCAATGGCTGCTGAGCATCGGCCCGATGCTGCTTATCGCGGGGGGCCTTCTGCTTCTGTGGGTGTGCTGGAAGATGTGGCGCGAACTGCGCGTCAGCCATGACGACGAGCGCGACGCTACCGAGGCGCTGTCGAACAGCGATTACAACAAGGACGGATCGGTCGCCGGCAAAGGCGCACGCAAGACATTCTCGCAGGCCGCCTGGCAGATCGTGATTGCCGATGTCTCGATGTCGCTCGACAATGTGCTTGCCGTCGCGGGCGCCGCCATGAAGCATCCGACGGTGCTGATCATCGGGCTGGCCCTATCGATCGCGCTGATGGGTTTTGCCGCATCCTTTGTCGCGCGCCTCCTGCATAGATATCGCTGGATCGCCTATGTCGGCCTGTTGATCATCCTGTATGTCGCGATAAACATGCTTCTCGGAGGCGCCGTGCAGCAGTTTCCCGACCATTTTGCCTTCCTGGCGCCATGGTTCGGATCGGACAGCCATTAGCGCTCCTCAGGGCGGACGTCTGACGCCCACCTCTTGTCCTGTCGACGGCAGTTTGCTTCTGTGCCGAAGCGTGCTATTGCGCCGCGCGAATGGCTCAAAGCCGCGCCGTAGATCGACCTTCGGAGCCTGAGGCTCAACCCTCGATCTCGCCATCACCTCTTGGAAAACAAGTTTATGTCCGCCCCACGCGTCAGCTTCGTCAGTCTTGGATGCCCGAAAGCGCTCGTCGATTCCGAGCGCATCATCACGCGGCTTCGCGCCGAAGGCTATGAGATCGCGCGCAAGCATGACGGCGCCGATCTCGTCGTCGTCAACACCTGCGGCTTCCTCGATTCCGCCCGCGACGAGTCGCTTAACGCCATTGGTTCCGCGCTTTCGGAAAACGGCCGCGTCATCGTCACCGGCTGCCTCGGCGCCGAGCCGGAGGTCATCCGCGAGAAGCATCCCAATGTGCTGGCGATCACCGGGCCGCAGGCCTATGAGAGCGTGATGGCGGCGGTCCACGAGGCGGCTCCGCCCAGCCACGATCCCTATGTAGACCTTTTGCCGCCGCAGGGCGTGAAGCTGACGCCGCGCCACTACGCCTATCTGAAGATCTCCGAGGGCTGCAACAACCGCTGCACCTTCTGCATCATCCCGGCGCTGCGTGGCGATCTCGTCTCGCGGCCTGCGGCGGACGTGCTGCGCGAGGCGGAAAAACTCGCCAGGGCCGGCGTCAAGGAAATCCTCGTCATCTCGCAGGACACCAGCGCCTACGGCGTCGACATCAAGTACCAGACGTCGATGTTCGGCGATCGCGAGGTGCGGGCGAAATTCCTCGACCTTGCCGAGGAGCTAGGCCAGCTCGGCATCTGGATACGCATGCATTATGTGTACCCCTACCCGCATGTCGCAGATGTCATTCCGCTGATGGCGGAAGGGAAGATCCTCCCCTATCTCGATATCCCCTTCCAGCACGCCTCGCCGCAGGTGCTGAAGAACATGCGGCGCCCCGCGCATGGCGAAAAGACGCTGGAGCGCATCCGCAGCTGGCGAGAGGTCTGCCCCGATCTCGCCATCCGCTCGACCTTCATCGTCGGTTTCCCCGGCGAGACCGAAGACGATTTCCAGATGCTGCTCGACTGGCTGGACGAAGCCAAGATCGATCGCGCCGGCTGCTTTAAATACGAGCCGGTCAAGGGCGCGCGCTCCAATGATCTCGGTCTTGAGCAGGTGCCGCAGGAGGTCAAGGAAGCGCGCTGGCATCGTTTCATGCAGCGCCAGCAGAAGATTTCCGCCGCGCAGTTGGCCAAGAAGGTCGGAAAGCGCCTGCCGGTGCTGATCGACGAGGCGCACGGCACATCGGCCAAGGGCCGCACCAAATACGACGCGCCGGAGATCGACGGCTCCGTGCACATCCAGTCGCGCCGCCCGCTGCGCGCCGGCGAGATCGTCACCGTCAAGATCGATCGTGCCGACGCCTACGATCTTTATGGATCGGCCGTCTGATCGTCCTCGAACGCGAAGGCACACCGAATGAGAAAGGGCGCCGCGCGGCGCCCTTTCCTTTTGACATCAGTAACTTGCAGCTTACTGCGGCAGCTTGTCGTCGACGCCCTTGACGTAGAAATTCATGCCGAGCAGCGTGCCGTCGTCGGCAACCTCGCCGTCCTTCAGCCAGGGCGAGCCGTCCTGCTTGGAGACCGGTCCGGTGAAGGGGTTCCAGCCGCCGGCGATCTTCTTGGTGGTCGCCTCTGCCATCGCCTTGACGTCGTCGGGCATGTTGGTGAACGGCGCGAGCTTGACGGCGCCGTCCTTGATGCCGAGCCACACATTGTCCGGCTTCCAGGTGCCGTCGAGCGCGGCCTGGACGCGGCTGATATAGTAGGGACCCCACTCGTCGGTGAGCGCGGTCAGCTGCGCGTTCGGCGCGAACTTGATCATGTCGGAGGACTGGCCGAAGCCGTGCAGCTTGCGCTCCTCGGCGACCTGCAGCGCCGCAGTGGAATCGGTGTGCTGCACGATGATGTCGGCGCCCTGGTCGAACAGCGCCTTGGCGGCGTCGGCCTCCTTGCCCGGATCGAACCAGGAGTTCACCCACACGATCTTGACCTTGAAGTCGGGATTGACCGACTGCGCGCCGAGCATGAAGGAGTTGATGCCCATCACCACTTCCGGGATCGGGAAGGAGACGATGTAGCCCGCAAGGCCCTTCTTCGATTCCTTGGCCGCGATCTGGCCGAGCACGTAGCGGCCTTCATAGAAGCGGGCGTTGTAGATGCCGAGATTCTTGCCGGTCTTGTAGCCTGTGGCATGCTCGAACATCACCTTGGGAAATTTCTTGGCGACCTTCACCTCGGCGTCCATGAAGCCAAAGGAAGTGCCGAAGATGATCTTGCACTTCTCGCGCGCCAGGCGCTCGAAGGCGCGGTCGGCGTCGGGGCCTTCCGAGACGTTTTCGAGATAAGCGGTCTCGACCTTGTCGCCGAGTGCCTTCTCGACCTGGAGCCGACCTTGGTCGTGCTGGTAGGAATAGCCGAAGTCGCCGATCGGGCCCGTATAGACCCAGCAGGCCTTCAGCTTGTCGGCCGCCTCGGCGGTTGCCGCGACCGATAGGACCGCGGCAGTTGTCATCAACGCAATAAGCAGTTTTTTCATAGTGTTACCTCTCTGAGTTAAGCCTTGGAGCTTCCCGTCTTTTTGTTGTCGTCAACGATCCGGAACGAATGGCTGCCCCAACGAAGCCGGCGTGTTCATCATCGTCAGCCGCTTGTTGCGCGAGATTAGAACGAGAACCACGATGGTTGCCAGATAGGGTAGCGAAGAAAGAAACTGCGACGGCACCGGAATGCCAAAAGCCTGTGCATGAAGCTGGCCGATCCACACCGCGCCGAAGATATAGGCGCCAGCCAGCACCCGCCACGGGCGCCAGGACGCGAACACCACCAGCGCCAGAGCGATCCAGCCGCGCCCCGCGCTCATGTTCTCCACCCATTGCGGCGTGTAGACCAGCGACAGATGACCGCCGGCAAGGCCGGCGCAGGCGCCGCCGAAGATCACCGCCAAATAACGGTAGCGGATGACCTTGATGCCGAGCGCATGCGCCGACGTATGGCTGTCGCCGATGGAGCGCAGCGTAAGGCCGGTGCGCGTCCTGAACAGGAACCACATGACCGCCGCGGTCAGCGCGATCGAGATGTAGAAGACCGGATCCTGGCCGAAGATCAGCTTGCCGACGACCGGGATCGAGCTGATCACCGGAATATCGAGATTGGGCAGCCTGACGCCCGGCTGGCCGACGAAGCTGGTGCCGATCATGCCGGAGAGGCCGAGGCCGAGCAGTGTCAGCGACAGACCGGTCGCCACCTGGTTGGTCGCGAGCGACAGCGTCATGACGGCGAACAGCAGCGAGAACAGCGCGCCGACGATGATCGCGGCAAGCAGGCCGATCCAGGGTGAACCGGTGAGGTAGCCGGCGCCGAAGCCGCCGACGGCGCCCATGATCATCATGCCCTCGACGCCGAGATTGAGCACGCCCGAGCGTTCGACCACAAGTTCGCCGATCGCCGCAATCAGCAGCGGCGTCGCGGCGGTCGCGATGGTCAAAAGGATGTTGACGGTGATGTCCATCAGCGGGCCTCCTCGAGCTTGGGCGCCGCTTCGAGTTGCGCCGTGCCATTCGCCTTCGTCAGCGCCATGCCGATCAGGCGGATGCGGTAGTGGATGAGCGTGTCGCAGCCGAGCACGAAGAACAAAAGCATGCCCTGGAAGACGCGCGCCACCTTGTCGGAGATGCCGAGCGCGCTCTGCACCGCCTCGCCGCCGAGATAGGTCAGCGCCAGCACAAGGCCCGCGGCCACGATGCCGAGCGGATTGAGCCTGCCGAGGAAGGCGACGATGATGGCGGTGAAGCCGTAGCCGGGCGAGATCACCGGCTGCAATTGGCCGATGGCGCCGGAAACTTCCGAGATGCCTGCAAGGCCGGCCAGCGCGCCGGACAGAAGGAAGGTGAAGAACACCATCCGGTTGAAGCCAAAGCCGGCAAAGCGCCCTGCCCTTGGGCTGGAACCCAGCACGCGCACTTCAAAGCCCTTGAGCATGCGGCTCATCATCAGCCAGATCGCCACAGCGGCGACCAGCGCGAAGACGAAGCCCCAGTTGGCGCGGCCGGCATCGGGCATCAGCTCCGGCAGCACGGCGGAATCGCCGAACTGGATGGTCTGCGGGAAGCCATGGCCTTCCGGGTCGCGCCATGGGCCGCGCACCAGCCAGTCGAGGAAAAGCTGCGCGACATAGACCAGCATCAGGCTGGTCAAGATCTCATTGGTGCTGAAGCGCGTCTTCAAAAACGCCGGGATCGATGCGTAAAAGGCGCCGCCGACCATGCCCAGCAGGAGCATCAGCGGGATCACCAGCGGGCCTTCGAATTGCGGGAACAGCACCGGGATGATCGAGCCGAAGATCGCGCCGAATATGAACTGGCCTTCGGCACCGATGTTCCAGATGTTGGCCTTGTAGCAGACCGACAGGCCGACAGCGATCAGGATCAGCGGCGCCGCCTTGATGGCCAGCTCGTGCAATTGCCAGACCTCACTGATCGGCTGGATGAAATAGATGTTGAACGCATCCAGCGGATTGACGCCGAGCAATGCGAACATGATGCCGCCGGCGATGATCGTCAGCGCGAAGGCAATGAAAGGCGACAGCACCGAAAACAGCGCCGAGCGCTGCGGACGTTTGACCAGTTCGATGCGCATCATGCCATCTCCAGGCTGTGTTCGGCATGGCCGGGCTCGGCGCCGCCCATCAGGAGGCCGATCTTCTCGAAGGTCGCCTCGGCGATCGGCAGCGGCGCCGACAGTTCGCCGTTGTGCATGACGGCGATCGCGTCCGACAGCTCGAACAATTCATCGAGGTCCTGGCTGATGACCAGGACGGCGGAGCCGCTGCGGGCAAGCTCGATCAGGGCCTGGCGAATGCGAGCGGCCGCACCTGCGTCCACACCCCAGGTCGGCTGGTTGACGACCATGACGCTCGGCTTGCGGTCGAGTTCGCGACCGACGATGAATTTCTGCAGATTGCCGCCCGAGAGCGCGGCCGCCTCCGGATCGGGCGCGCTCTTGCGCACGTCCATGGCGGTGATGATACGCTGGGCGGCGCTATAGACGGTACTGTTCTTGACCATGCCGCCAGAGCCGACAAAAGCCTTGCCGTCGGTGGCGTGACGCGAAAGCAGCAGGTTCTCCGAGAGCTTCATGCGCGGGGCGGCGCCGTGTCCCAGGCGCTCTTCCGGCACAAAGGCGGCTCCCATCAGTCGCCGGCCGGTGATGGAGAGCGCGCCCGCGTCCTTGCCGCGGATGCGCACCGAACCCGCGTCCTGCTGCAGCACTTCGCCGGAGACGGATTCGAAGAACTCGCCCTGGCCGTTGCCGGCAACGCCGGCGATGCCGATCACTTCGCCGGCGCGCACTGTAAGATTGATGTTCTTCAGCGGGATGGCGAAGGGCGTCGCCGGCTTGCGCGTCAGCCCACGGATTTCCAGCAAGGCCGGCGCGGTCTCGATGCCTTCAGCCGGCGCGCGCTCCACGGCCTTCACCTCGCTGCCGACCATCATGCGGGCGAGCGATGCGGCCGTCTCCTGCCGCGGGTTGCAGTGGCCGACCACCTTGCCGTGACGCAGCACGGTAGCGCTGTCGCAGATGCGTTTGACCTCTTCCAGCCGGTGCGAGATGTAGAGGATCGATTTGCCCTCCGAGCGCAGCCGTTCCAGCGTCTCGAACAGCTTGTCGGCCTCCTGCGGCGTCAGCACCGAGGTCGGCTCGTCGAGGATGATGAGCTGCGGCGTCTGCAGGAGGCAGCGGATGATCTCGATGCGCTGGCGTTCGCCGACGGAGAGGTCCCCAACCAGCGAGTCCGGATCGAGCGGCAGCCCATAGCTGAAGGAAAGCGCCCTCGCCTTTGCCGCGATGGTGCTGATCGGCGAGCCGTCATTGAGCGAAAGCGCGATGTTTTCGGCCGCCGTCAGCGCCTCGAACAGCGAGAAATGCTGGAACACCATGCCGATGCCGAGCTTCTTCGCCACGCCCGGACTGGTGATCTTGACCGGCTTGCCGTCCCAGAAGATCTCGCCCGCGTTCGGCTCGAGCGAGCCGAACAGCATCTTGACCAGCGTCGACTTGCCGGCGCCGTTCTCGCCGAGCAGCGCGTGGATCTCGCCCTTCGCGATGTTGAGATCGATGTGATCGCACGCCGTCAGCGAGCCAAAAATCTTGGTAAGACCACGAACCTCAAGCAGGTTCGACCTGTCATGATTTGCACTCACAGTGCCTCCCATCCGGCTTACCGGATATGTTCTGTGTTCCCGAAAGCATGGTATGCGCGGCCGGCTCCCATCGGAAAGCAGCACCCAACTTGAAAGAGCTTCAAGAATTTCAGCGGAAACTCAAGGGCTAAGATAGACCTCTTGAGAACAGCGGCAAATCCACAGCGCTTTTCAGGCAAGCCGTGCCTTTGGGCACGGCAAGTCGCTGAAAAACACGGCAGGTGGCTTAAGGAATGAGGACAGTCGTTCCGGTCGTCTTGCGGGCTTCGAGATCAGCTTGCGCCTTTCCCGCGTCCTTCAGCGCACAGCGCTGGTTGATCTTGATCTCGACGGCGCCGCTCTTGACCACGTCGAAAAGCGCTTCGGCCGACTTCACCAGATCCTCGCGTCTGGCGTTATAGACGAACAGCGTCGGCCGGGTCGCATAGAGCGAGCCTTTCTGCGCGAGAAGCGACATGGGGAAAGGCGGGACCGGTCCCGACGACGAGCCGAAGCTGACGAACATGCCGAGCGGCCGCAGGCAATCGAGCGAGGCGGGAAAAGTATCGGCGCCGACGGAATCGTAGACGACGTCGCATTTCCTCCCGCCGGTGAGCGCCGCGACGCCGGCGACGAAATCCTGCTCCTTGTAGTTGATGACATGATCGAAGCCGTGTGCCCGGGCGAGCTCGATCTTGTCGGAGGAGCTCGCGGTGCCGATAACGGTCGCGCCGAGATGCTTTGCCCATTGGCCGAGGATCAGGCCGACGCCGCCGGCCGCCGCATGGTAGAGAATCGTGTCGCCGGCCTTGACCGGGAAGGTACGGCGCAAGAGATATTCCGCCGTCATGCCCTTCAGCATCATCGCCGCGGCCTGCTCGTCGCTGATGCCGTCCGGCACCTTGACCACGCGGTCGGCTGCGATCACGCGCTGCTCACTATAGGCGCCGACGTTGACCGCATAGGCGATACGGTCGCCGGGCTTCAGCCAGTCGACGCCGGCGCCGAGCGCCAGCACGACGCCCGCCGCCTCGCCGCCCGGGATCAGCGGGAAGCCGCCGGGTGGCGGATAAAGCCCCGAGCGGTGGTAGACGTCGATGAAGTTGAGGCCGATGGCCGTGTGCCGGATCAGGATCTGGCCTTCTCCCGGCTGGCCGGGATCGGCATCCTCATAGGCCAGGACTTCGGGGCCGCCATGGGCGTGGATGCGGATTGCCTTGGACATCGCTCAACTCTCTGAAGGATACGTAGGCTGGAGCATGACCCCGAAAGGAGCGCCGATGTTCGAAAGATCATGCGCCGATAGATAGCTAGGTGTGGAGCCTCAATAGGTTGTCCTTGGTCAGTCCGAGGCGGCTGATAGGTGGTTTTGATTTTAAGCTGCCGTGTGGCCTATGCCAATTGTAGCGGTGAAGCCATCGCGGCAGCTCCGCAGTGCGCTC